>JAIQGB010000352.1 GCA_020072905.1 Terriglobia bacterium
CGATTCGGCGGCGGGGACGCCGCCGCTACAGCGCTCGTCGGAAGGTTTTCACACAGACTCCACAGGTCGCTCATGCAGACGGAAAGGACGGCGGAAACCTCATGGTTCAATGTGCGCAGTGCGGAAGAGAGTTGTCTGGGAAAGAGGAGGAGGACCGGGTGGCGTCCATTTCCGGCGGCATCATGGGAGACGAATATATTGAATCATATTACTTCTGCAAGTCATGCGGGGTCTACACCATCGAGGTCTATCGCGATCGATTCCTTGGCGAGGAGGACGTTTCCGTGCGGGGCCCGCTGCCGAAAGCCCAAGGCGATGCCAAGGTCGAATTGATTCGACAATGCTCCCAGCGGGTAGCCACGACGAATCGGCGGTTTGATTCGTCGTGGGTTCTTCTCCGTCTTTCACGTAGGGGCAATTCATGAATTGCCCCTACTACCGCAAAAGCCCACGACGAGGGAGCACGCTCGTCGTGGCTACCACTGGCCGCCTGCAATTCGGGGCAGCGCTACCGGGGGAAGGGTTCGGCGGCAAGCAGGCAGGAGTTATTCATATCGCAATGCTGTCGTCGGATCGACGCGGGCCGCGCGGTAGGCCGGGAAAAAGATGGCAGGAAGTGCCGCAGCAACCAGAACGGCGGGCACGGCGAGAAACGTGAGCAGATCCGTGCCGCTGATGCCGTAAAGCAGGCTGGCCGTGAAGCGTCCCAAGACGAGGGCGATGCCCAGCCCGATGGCCAATCCCACCGCGGTCACGGCCAACCCCTGGCCGAGGACCATCCTAAGCACTTTCCCGGGCTCGGCGCCGAGCGCCATGCGAATGCCGATCTCGCGCGTGCGGCGGCGCACCGCATAGCTCATCACGCCGTAAAGGCCGATGGCCGCCAGCGTCAAGCCGACCGCGCCAAAAACTCCCAGGAGCGTGGCCGAAATGCGCGGCAGCAATAGGGATTTGTCGACGTGCTCCCGCATGGTATCAAGGTTGAAGACGGCGAGGTCCGGATCCAGCGTCGCAATCTCCGCACGGACCGGCCGGGTCAGGGTTCGAGGACTCGCCGAAGTCTTCACGGCGAGAGAGATTCCGAAGAAGCTGACGATTTTCTCCGGGGCTGCCTCCAGAAATAAAAAGGCGCAGTTCTTCGCATCCTCGCCGAGGGTGCGTGACTTGGAGTTTCTCGCCAGGCCGACGATCGTGTAAGAAGTCTTATCGGCGACCAACTGGCGGCCAAGAGGGTCCTCGTTCCCGAACAGATGGCTGGCCATGGTCTCATTGATGATGGCCACGTGCTCGTCGTCGGTCTTTAGGCTGAAGTCGCGACCGCGCAGGAGCGGAATGCCCAGGGTCTCGAAATAGTTGGCGCCGACGCTGTAGACATCCGCATTAGCGTTTTGCTCCGCGCCGCCCTTGCCGTTCGCCGCCCTGAAGTCGTAGCTCGTCCCTCCGATGCTGAGCGGCACGGTATCCACGAAACTTACGGAGCGGACCCCCGGCAGCGCCGATACGCGCTGGCGAAGCTCGGAGATGAACTGCCGAGTTTTTTCACGCGAGTAGTTATGGAGTTTCGGATCGAAGGCCATCAGCAGGATGTTGTCCGGCTTCATGCCGAGGTCGATGGACGAAGCATTCTGCATGCTGCGCAGAAACAGGCCCGCACTCACCAGGAGCACTAGCGAGAGCGCGACTTGGACGACGACCAGCGCGTTCCGCAACCCGAATCCGCGGACACGGCCGAAAACCGTCGTCTCATTTTTGAGGGCCGCCACCAGGTCCGGGCGCGTGGCGCGCAGCGCCGGGGCCAGCCCGAAGAGGATACCCGTCAGGATGGAGAGGCCGGCGGTGAAGGCCAGAACGCGCAGATCCACGTTGAAGTCAAATACCACCGGAAACGGCAAAGGCAGCTCGAAACTGGAAATCGCATGAGCAGCAACCGCCGCGAGCACGAAACCCACCGCCGCGCCGCCCAGTGCCAGCAGGACGCTCTCCGTAAGCAGTTGGCGGATCAATCGCCGGCGACTCGCTCCCATAGCCAGGCGGATGGCCACCTCACGCTGGCGGCCTGTGGCGCGCGCCAAAAGCAGGTTGGCGACGTTCGCGCAGGCCACGAGCAGGACCAAGCCGACCACCACCATCAGCACCGCCATCAGGCTGACCGCTGGCGTCTGGGATCCGGCGAGTAAACCGCCCGCCGGGTCGAGGGTCATGGGCGGTTGGTGCTGCCTCTCATCCTTTCGATAGGTGTCGTCAATCCGCTTCTTGACCACGTTTACGGCCGCCACCGCCTGCGCGTGGCTCACACCCCGCTTCAGCCGGGCGTTCAGGGTCAGCCACTGATTGTTCCGCGTGGCTCTCGGCTGGTCCTTGGCGAGGTCGGGCATGATCTGTTCGGCCATCGCCAGCGGTACCCAGAACTCCGCCAGAAGGCCGCGGTCCGTGCCTGTGAAGCCGGGCGGCGTCACACCGACCACCGTATAGCGTTGTCCGTTCAGCACCGCCTCGCGGCCGATGATGCTCGGGTTGGAGGCGAAGCGGCGCCGCCACAAGGCATGGCTGAGCACCACCACCGCGTCGCGGCCCGGGACTTGGTCTTCACTCGGCAGGATCCCGCGGCCGAGCGCCGGAGTCACGCCGGCGACGGAAAAGTAGTTGCCGCTGACGGCTTGGCCCCAGATGCGCTCGGGCTCACTTTGGGCGCCCAGGCTGGCGGGAATCAAAGGGAAGTGAGCGCAAACACCACCCTCAAAGACTTGCGGGGTCTGATCGCGATAATCAATGAAGTCGGGATAGGAGAGAGATTCTCCTTCCGCGAAGGCTACCAGCCGCCCCGGGTCTTTCACCGGCAACACGCCCCACAGAAGGCCGTTCGCGATGCTGAACACGGTGGTATTCGCGGCAATGCCGAGGGCAATGGAGATGACGATGACCGCAGTGAAACCAGGAGCCTTCCGCAGCGTCCGATAGGCGTAACGAGCGTCTTGCAGCAGTGTCTCCACGGGGCACCTCGGCAGAGTCTACCAACTGCCTTTGAAGGATTAAACGCTTTTCAGCACCGAAGAGTTCGAAAACTCTGGGTCCGGAGCGGGCCGCCCGACGAAAAGTCCGTCGGGGGGTATGATGGTGCGCATGTTGAATTGGCTGGTGATCGGAATTGGTGACATCACGACCAAGCGGGTGATTCCCGCGATTCTCGCTGAAGAGCGCAGCAGGCTGGCGGGAATCGTCACCCGCGATCCGGCGAAGGCGGCACGGTACGAAGTCAAGGCCTACACCGATCTTCGAGAGGCGCTCAAGACCGAGGAGATTGACGCGGTCTATGTGGCTTCGCCGGTGTATCTGCACGCGCCGCAGACGCTTGAGTCGCTGCGCGCCGGGAAGCACGTCCTGTCCGAAAAGCCCACGGCCATGAGCTACGCCGAGGCGCGTTCGATGGTCGAGGCAGCGGAGGCAGCGGGGAAGACGCTGGGCGTCGCCTACTATCGCCGCACCTATCCCAAACTGCAGCGCGCCCGCGAACTACTGAAAGAAGGAGTGATTGGGCAGCCGCTGCTCGCCTACATCACCAGCCATGACGGATTACCCGGCGAGGACGGCGCGCGCACCTGGCTGACGGACCCGGCGATGGCAGGCGGCGGCCCGCTCTACGACGTCGGCTCGCACCGCATCGACGTGCTGAATTTCCTTTTCGGTGAACCGCAGCGCGTAACGGCCCAACTCAGCAACACCGTGCACGCGCTTGAGGTGGAAGATTCGGCGACGGTGATGATCGAGTATCCGAGCAAGGTGCGCGGGATCGTGGACGTGCGCTGGAACTCGCGCGTCAAGCGCGATGAGTTCCGCATCGTCGGCACCGACGGGGAAATGGAACTGACGCCTTTAAACGGCCCGGAACTCGTCTACCCCGGCGGCCGCGAGATTCTGCCGCCTCACGCAAATCTTCATTTCCCCTGCATCCGGAACTTCGTGGACGCCGTGCTGGACGGCGCGCCCCTGCTCTCCAGCGGCGCGAGCGCGCTCTGGACGGATTGGGTCACGAGGCAGGCCGTGGCGTCGGCTGCGAAGTGAGCGGCCCGGCCAGCGGAGTCGCTGTGGACATCCACGATGCCGCGCGCGGCATTTCTTGATATCTGCGCTGGGCTGGGGCGCTGCAAGGCCGCTGCGGAAGCGGGCATAAAGTCCCCATCACACCACAGACTTTTTGTCTAATCTATCAATTATTTCTCCAATTTATTACTTGACGCTATACATCTGAGCTTATAGATTCTCGCCAGCGCTTTTCCCACAACCCTAACCGGAGGTGCAGCGATGCGCCGGACATTCCTTACAGCATTCGCAGTCTTAGTGTGTTTTCTTTGCGTGGCAGAAGTGCGCGGACAAGAGTTGGCGACAACGGCCAGCCCGTCGTCCAGTGTCGCGCCAGCGTCGAGCGGTTCCGTGCCACGGTTGATTCGCTTTAGTGGCACGCTACGCGACCAAGCAGGCAAGCCTCTCAGTGGACCGATGAACGTAAGCTTCTCGATATTTGCCG
>JAIQGB010000353.1 GCA_020072905.1 Terriglobia bacterium
GCCGGAAGGCCGTCGAGGCCACCAAGGAATGGATGGCGATCGCGGCGACGGTCGGCTCACCCAGCATTCGCCGCAATATCGCCGCAGTGAAGAACGTAAAGCCCGATGTGGGCAGAACGGTGGAGAGCCTGAAGGATGTCGCGGACTTCGGGGGCGAAAAGAACGTCGTGGTCAATCTGGAAAATGACAACAACTTCACCGAAGATCCGTTTTTCCTGGCCGAAGTCATCGACAAGGTGAACCACCCTTACCTTCACGCGCTGCCGGATTTCTGCAATTCCATGGTCACTCACGACCAGGAGTTCAACGACCGCGGGCTCGCGGCGATGTTCAAGCACGCCTACAACATTTCGCACGTCAAGGATTCCGAGTCGAACGGCAAAGGGAAATTCGTGACCGTGGACGTTGCCAAGTCCTTTGAGATAGCTAAGGCCGCCGGCTACCGTGGCTACTTCTCGATGGAGTGGGAAGGCGACGGCGAGCCGTATGCGGGCACGCAGAAGCTGATTGATTTGAGCCTGAAATATCTGGCGTGACCGGTCGCCAGGAGACGGTTGTTGACCCCCAGGAGTCGAGACGCAGACGCGCGACGCCTTCCGGGGTATGATGAAGGGAGGGGCTGGCGCCCCTAAGAAAAGCGCAAAGGTAGGTCCCGCGGCCGGCTGGCCCGGGAGGAAGAAGGATTTATGAGCGAAGAACGGCTGAAACTCGCCGTCTTTGTTGATTTCGATAACATTCAGATCGGCGTGAAGGACACCCTGAGGAAGGAATTCGACGTCTCCCTCGTGCTCGAGGCTTTGAAGGAGCGCGGCGAGGTCATGAGCAAGATCGCCTATGGCGACTGGGCGAAGGCCGGCGAGTACAGCCGCCAGATGAGCCAGCACGCCGTCCAGATGGTGCAGCGCAACGTCACGCCGCGCGGCGACAAGAACGGCGCGGACATCAATCTGGCGCTCGACGCGCTGGAGATGGCTTTCAACCGGCCGTACATCAACGCCTTCGTCATCGTGGGCGGAGACAGCGACTTCGTCGCGCTGGTGGAAAAGCTGAAGCAATACGACAAGCGCGTTTTTGTGGTGGGCGGGCGAGCCTTCACCAGCAACATCCTGCAGCGGAACTGCCACGAGTTCATCAACTACGAGAATCTGATGAAGGCGGGGGAAAGTCCGCGCGCCACGCGCGCCTCGCGCAGTGCGGGGCGCCCGGCCGCCGACGCGCGCCCGCTCTCAGGGGCGTTGCCCAACGTGCAGCGCGCGCTGAAAATTCTGGCCGAACGCGAAGTCTCGCCGCAGGTGGGCCTGCTCAAGAGCACGCTCCTCCAACTCGACCCCACCTTCAGCGAGCGCGATTACGGCGTGAGCACGTTCCTGGAATTCATGCAGAAGATGCAGCGCGCGGGCTTGGTGCGCCTGCGACGCACCGACCGCAGTTACCTGGTCGAGCCGATAGACGGGGAAGCGGAACCTGGCACGACGGCGCCACCGGTGGTCGAGGCGCCGATTCCCGAAGCCGGAGAGACCGCCGCAGCCCCCGAAGCCAGCCTGGAATATGCTCCCGAAGCGCAAGCGCCTGGGGCCAGCAGCGCCGAAGCGATCGCAACCCTCAAACAGATCATGGCCGAGGCCGGCGCGAAAGCTCCCCATCGCCCGCTCTATCTGCGACAGGTCAACCAGGCGCTGCGCTCGGCGGGGAAGGAGTTCGACGCGCGACGCCACGGCTTCCGCGGCATCCTCGACTTGCTCCACCAGGCGCAGCGCGAAGGCTGGCTCCGGCTGCACCGCGACCGCAAAGGCGTCTGGCGAGCCTTTCCGGTTGTGGAGCCCGCGACGCTGGGCGAAGCAGTCCCGCCAGCGGAGGTTGCTGAACAACCGGTGGGCGAGCCCTCGACGGAGTTCATGCCGGCGGAGGTGGACGTCACCTGGGACGGTACCGCACCGGCAGTGGACGAAGCAGCGAAGGAAGAGCCGACGTCGGAGGAAGCGGCGCCGATGGTCATTGAGGAGGCTGCGCCGGTGCCGGAAGCGCCCGAGCGCAAGGCACGTAAGCCGCGTGCCACGCGAGGCTCCGCCAAGACCGGCGCGCGCCGCCCCTTGTCGCGTCGAAAGCCGAAAGAACCCAGCGTCGAATAGCGCCGGACTTCGGCCCGACACGCCATCTCTTCTCGACGGGATGAGGTCTTTATACCCGCGCTCATTTCGGCGCAGCGGCGAGCGACTTCATATAATCCTCCAGGAGTTCGAAACGATACCCCCGTTGCTTGAGTTCCGGGATGAGCGTGGAAAGCACCTCGACCGAAATGGGCAGTTCGTGGAAGACGAGGATGTGCGTACAGATTCCTTTCCGTTCGCGCTGGTCGATCCTCTGCAAAACGTAATCGTGTTCGGTCTTCGCAGCGGACTGGGGAGATCTCAGTTTTGCATAGATGTAATCCTGCGAATCGACGTCCTCGAGAGCTGGCGCTTCTGAAACATCTCCCTTCGACTTGGTCATGACGTGGTATCCGCGCGCTTCGATCTCCTTCCGCAGTGTTTCCGAGATGTCCCAGTCCGGCGGTCGGATGTAGCGGGGCCGGACGCCGGTTAACGATTGAATGATGCGCGAGGCGCGGTCGATGTCATTCAAGATCCAATCCTCACCGTACCGTTTGGCCATCTTGGAGAAGGTACCGTGCCCGTACGTGTGGTTTTCTATCTCGTGCCCCCGGCGGTGCTCTTCCTCGGCGGCTTGCCGGCAGTTGATTCCGACGTCGATTTGCCGGCAGAAATCGTTCGCGGTATCGGCTAGACGGAACCCCATGACAAAGAACGTCGCCTTCACGCCCTCGCGGTCCAACAAGTCCAACAAGCTGGGAGAAGAAACGCCCTTCTGCGACTTCCTTCCCATCAGCACGTACGGTTTCGGGCCGTCGTCAAAGGTCAGCGCGACCAACTTCCCGGGAGGTTTGTTGACGGATACAGGTTCTGGGGAGTGGCCTCGCGACAGTTCGCTCGTACGAGGTGCGACATTCCAACAAGTTACGATTGACAGGACCAGACCGAACCACTGAAGTTCCCTAACTCGACGGCGGGAGAGGATTTTCATCCCGCCCATTCTATTCTGAAGTCGCCAACTGGAGGGAAAGATCGAAATGGGCTCTGCTAGCGGGCGGGGACGGGCAGCCAGGCCTCGACGATCCGGCGGGCGCGGGCGGCGGCTTCATCAACGAGGGCGGCGACGGCGGGGGTCATCTCCGTGGAGAAAGTCGTCGGGTCGGAGACGGGGATGGCCAGGATGCGCACCTCGTGGGGAAAGCCGAGGCCAAGCTTCCGCATGACCTCGCGCACTTCGCCCAAGCCGACGAAGTGGGGAGAGACGCCGCAGGCTTCGCCGACCGAGTCAAGGTTGCGCTCCTGAATCTCCGACCCGACAAACTCTTCCGGAAGGTAGCTGTCGATCACCAGAACCTTTTCCCGGTCAATCAATTCGTCAAGCAACGACAACCCGAAACTCGAGGTTGAGCGAACCTCAACTTCGTCCGGAAAGCTGTCCTTCAAGCTCTCCGCGACGCGGATCCCGACCGCATCGTCCTTGAGCATTTCGTTTCCCAACCCCAGAACCAGGAAAGGTTTCATCGCGAAATCTCACGGAGCAGATTGCCGGCGGCGTCACGAATCCGGATCTTGAGCGGCATCGAGCCGGGCAGCGAGTGCGTGCCGCATCCGTGGCACGGATCGTAGGCACGGAAGGCCATCTCGACCATGTTGAGCGCGCCCTCGTCATTGGCGGTGGCGGAGTTGATGAGAGCCTTCGCCACCTTGTCCACGGAGAGCGCAATGCGCGCCGAGTTGTTCTGCGTGGCCACAATCAGATTGGCTTTGGTAATGAGCCCGGCCTCGTCCGTCTCGTAGTGATGGAAGAGCGTGCCGCGCGGCGCCTCGACCACGCCCATGCCGACCTTGGGGATTTTCGTGGGTAGCGTGCGCACCTTGGGATCCGTGATCTCCGGATCGCTGGCGAGTTCGAGGAAGCGTTCCGCAGCAAAGATCATCTCGATGACGCGCGCCCAGTGGTTCGCCAGCGTGTGATGCACGGGCCTGCCGCCCAGCGTTGCGTAGAGTTGCTCGTAAGCCTCCTGGGCGCGCGGCGTCGCCATGCCGTCGGCGGCGTTCAAGCGCGCGAGCGGGGCGACGCTGTACACACCGGATTCCGCACCGTCCACAAAACCCTTCCAGCCGATCTTCTTCAGGTACGGAAACTTCATGTAGCTCCAGGGCTCGACGTGCTCGGCGATCGAATCCAGATATCCGCGTGCCGTGAAGACGCCGAACTCCTTGCCCGTGGGGTCAACGACCCGGACGCGTCCGTCGTAGAAGTTCACACGATTCTTCTCGTCCACCAGACCCATGTAGTAGGTGCGGTGGGTGTACATCTCGGAGGTGATGGCGTCCACGTATTCCTTGTTTTTGAGCACGACATCTTCAAAGACTGCCAACGTGAAGAGCGCGAAATCCACGCCGCGCTTGGCCGCGTCGAT
>JAIQGB010000354.1 GCA_020072905.1 Terriglobia bacterium
GGCAAAATTCGGTAGACGGTAGGTGGCAGGTGGGGGAAGGCGCAAACCGAAAGCAAAAGGGCGGGCCAAGGCCCGCCCCTACGCTTGGTGGCGAATCGCCGGTCATAGACCGGCGCTACAGACCGCGGACGGTCAACTGTGGACTGTCGAGGGCATTTACTCCAGCGGGATCTCGCGCTTTTGGCCGAGGGCCTGGTTGACGACGACGAGATTTCCACCATCCTCCGAGCGCAGTTGCTGGTTGGCGTTCAGCAACTCGATGCCGTAGACGGTGCCGTCGGGAGCGATGTCCACATTGATTTCGTCGCTTAGATGCAGGGTCTCGACCTGCGCCGTCTTTTCATGGAGGCGTAAGTAAGCGATGTTGTGCCGGGGATCGTAAAGGAGTTTCATGCCCCTCTCCTCAGAAGTATTTTACCAGAACCGTAATCACCAGCCATCCGCCCTCTTCCTCAACGGCATAAGCTTCAACCTGCTTGGTCGAGCACTTGCGGCCCAGCCATTCGCCAGCGAAGATGAAATTGCGCCGGAAACCCGTTCTGCCGAACTTGGCCGCGAACGTCTCCCCGGATTCAATGGTGGCCACGACCTCACGTTCGGTCGCCCCTCTCTCCGCGAGGCGGTCGCGTGCGTGGGGATGTAGGCGCACACTCATCAATCTGAGACTCGCCTCAGATTCTAACGTGGATCAGACGCCTCTCCCAAGCGAAAAAGGCTCGCGGGTGGCGCATTCCGGCCGCAATAGATCGGGAGAGGTCCATCGCGCGCTTTACGAAGTTCGGCCGCCGGTCGATAACCGGGATATTAAGATGACGGTATACACCCGGGGAAGGGGAAAAGCAACGATGAACTATGAATGATGAACGATGAGCGGGGCAAGGAAAACAAACGATGAACGCGGAACGATGGAGTCTGAAGGATGAAGTTTGGAGGTCGCGACCCGCGAAATGGGCGGCTATACGCTGCGCCGGCACGCGGCGGAACTCGTGACGCAAGGCAAGACAACGGTGGAAGAAGCAATGCGCATCAGCAATGAGCCTGAAGACTAGATTCAAACTGATGCGCACAACCCGCAATCCGCAAGTCGCGAATGGTGAATGGGAAGGGACGGCAGGGGATCATTCGTTCCGCGAATGTCCAAGCCACCGGAGCAGCCCATCAAGGACTTTCTCGAAAGGTTCCGGTTGGAGGGTGCCGAGCCGATGGAGGGCTCGAACGGTGGGAAAGCTGGTGACGCCTTGCACCAGGAATGCTCCGGGCTTGAGGAAGGGAACGCGTACAGCAATCTCAAATGGAGAGCCTCGAAGGCTCGTTGTGTGCGGCACGACGGTGATGAGAGCGCGGTCCTGGTCGCCGAAGACAGTGCTGACAACGAGGGCAGGCCGTGTCTTGCCGGCCAGGCCGAAATCCATGAGCCAGACCTCACCGCGTCGTGGAGTTGGCATCTTCGTGGTCGAGCGATTCAAAGAGGGCGGCCGAAGCGGCGCCGATCTCTTCATCCGCCAGCGGACCGGAATCAAAGGGAAGTGAGCGGCGCAAGACCTCGTGGGTAAACAGACGTTTCTCGTCCGCCGGTAGATGCTCGAAGGCTTCCAGCAACGCCTGGGTTTCGCGGCTCATGAAATAATCGTATCATGAAATCAGATTGAAGGGAGGAGGGAGAAGAGAAGCCGGTAGCCACGGTCAATTCGCGGTTTGAATTGGCCGTGGGTTCGTAATGTCGCGGTTCCAAAAAGCCCACGGCATCCCGATCTGATCGGGACCGTGGCTACCCGCTACCCGCTTAATTCGATGGGCGGGCCACGCGCCCCTGCTTCGCCTTTTTCTTCTTTGGCGGCAGGGGGATGTTATAGCGACGCCACTCACTCTTAGCCTGAGCCTTCGATCGAAATGTTCGGCCGGTAGGTGGGCCGCGGTGACAATGATAATTGCCCGCCCGCCTGTCATAGTGGCATCCGAGTTGGTCCAGGCTGCCCTCATGCCCGCTGGCAGCGACGGCGAACATCAGGCACGCCACGCTTGCAAGAAACAAGGCTTTCATCGTGCTTCCTCCTTCCGCACACATCGCAAAATGCGCGATGTATGCGCCACCCGCGAACTCTGCGCTACCCCGCTCAATCAAAGAGCGATTGACAGTGGCTACCGGCTTATAGATGCGCTACCCCGCTACTGGCAGGGGTTGGGCCGGCTGACAGGAGCTAAACTTGTGTTGATGGCCCCAGTGTCGGAAAGCCCATTCCAAAGCTCGGGCTGCTCGTCGCTGTCCCACGTCCAAAGCAACCAGCCCTTGAAGCCATAGGAACAGGATTCCACCTGCCAACTCTTGAGAGCTTGCGCAGAGGTGTCCTCGTCGGGGTAGACAGATCTGAAGGCCCCGAATTCTCCCATCATCACCGGCTTTTCCAAGTGGCCGCCCATCGCGAAGTTCTCAACGTATTGAGACATGGTAAGTTCGAGACCGGGGTAGGCGTGGAGGTCGACGAAGTCCGCCGTGGAGTTGGCTATGGCGGGATAAGGTTGAATCACACGCGGGTCACCGATTCGCGTCGGGTTAGGCTGCTGCGGCCAGAAGAAGCCCACCGTCACCAGCGCGCTTGGATCCCGCCCCAGAATCGTTTCGCGCATTCGGTCCGTCCACCAGGTCAGGTTTTCGTCCATCATCAGTTGTTTCGGCGCGGGGTCGGCCATGTCGTAGGTCTTGCCGTTAGCCGTGGTGACGGTCCCGGAAGTTAGAGACAGCGGCGGCTGATCGGAGTTGAAAAACAATTCGTTGCGCAGTTCGTAGGCAAGAATAGCGTCCAGCCGCGCGCCGAGGGCCGTTAAGCCCTGGACGAGATCGTGGAAGAATAGCGAATTTCCCTCCCCTCCTCCCTCCGTGAGGAATTGAAGGTTGATATCATTAAAGAGCGTGCAGCACTGCTGACCCACCAAGTCACGGTAAGGTGCGACATCGGGAGGCCAGTCGGTTGTCAAGATGGCGAAGACATGGTGTGTGCTCGCGCGTTCCAAGAAGTCCGTGAGGTTGGCGAGATAGCCAGCCGAGAGTCCACCTGCCGAATCGCCAATGCTGCCTGTGCAGCAGCCATTCAGAAAGACCCTGATGACGTTGTAGCCGTCAGACTCCATCACTTGAAGCGCCGACTCCGAGCGGGGAGCGTCATAAAGCCCGACATTGAAGTTGGAATGGTAGAACGTGGAGCCTCCGGAGAAACCTACTTGTGTCGCGAGACGAATGTAGTTATTGCCGCGAGGGGTGAACGCGTTTCCTGACCTGCGGTCGAAGAATTCTCCCACCCCTGCAACCTGCCGCACTCCGATTGGGTGGGCCGCGAGGATGGCGACCGTGGCCACCGCAGATTTTGTCGGATCGGCCTGCGCCACCGCCTCGACCGTCACGGACGCCGGGTCGAAGAGCAGTGCTGGCCCCGTGTAGAGGCCGGACGGCGCGATTGTACCCACGCTGGCGTTGCCCCCGATCACGCCGCTCACGCTCCATTCGACTGTCTGGTTAGTGGAATTCCGCACGGTTGCGGTGAACTGCAATGCGGCCCCTGACGGGACGTTTGCAGCGCCGGGGGAGACCGAAACGCTTATGGCGGGCGGAGGGGGCGGCGCGGTTGTCCCGCCGCCGCAGCCACCCAGGCCCAGGACGGCGGCAAATGTTAATGGTATGAAAAGAACGAAGGCTCGCTTGCAGGGGAGAGTACGTGCGAGTGGTCCGGAATCAGCCTTTCGCTCAGCAGTTCTCATGGGGGGCCTCCGCGGGTGGCGCATACATCGCGTTCGTTGCAATGTGTGCGGCCGCCGGGCGATTACCGGGATATTAAGAAGACGGTATACACCCGGGGAAGGGGAAAAGCAACGATGAACTATGAATGATGAACGATGAACGGAAGGGCAGGAGTCAGGAGTCAGAAGAACGGGGCTGGGTTCTGGGGGTTGGGGGTTAGGCCCCGAAAAGCTCATTTAAGAAAGTAGCCAGTTCCATTTCGAGATATATGGCGACGTCGCGCAAGATGCTGTGCAGCGTGCCCACGCTGAGTTCCCTGTGCGCGGGGATGGTGACGTGGTGCTCCCTTCCTTTGAGGACGGAGGTGAAGCGCATGTGGCTTCCGGTCTGGCGAGTAATCTGGTAGCCGTATGGTCGAAGCAGGGACGCGAGCTTCTTCCCGTCCAGGTCGCGGGGGAGTTTCAAGCGGGGATAACCTCGTCCTTCACCAGGTGAAGACGAATGAGGCGCGGAGACGCCTCGGGGTCGAAGTGGCAACGTACGGCGTCGCGAACCATCTCGCGAAGTTCATCCAGGGTCGCGGCTTCCGTGAAGATCGCGTACCCTAGCGCCCGCGCTTCAAAGCCGCCCTCCGGCGATTCCTGCACTTCGAAAATGATTTCCGTTCCGTTCATGGCAACTCCCTAACGGCAATTGTAGCAACGCGGGGAGTCAAAAGCAAAAGGGGGCGCCAGGAAGAGCGGGAGTAGGGGGAAGACCAGGAGTCAGGAGGCAGGAGTCAGGAGGCGGAAAGGGCGGGAGTGGGAAATAGGAAGTGGTAGCCACGGCATGTTTTTCATGCCGTGGGTTCGTAATGTCACGGCCCTGAAAAAGCCCACGGCACAATGTCCGCGCCGTGGCTACCCGCTTATTCGCAGGAAACGAGAAACGATGTATGCGCCACCCGCCTTTACTGCTTCAACTCGATCACCAGAACCCGGGTTTCCGTGGTTCCGATGTTCTCATTGCTATGAGTATCAGCGTCTGACCAGATTGCCTGGCCGGCCTTGAGCTGACGCTCCTCGGTCTTGCCATCCGCGAAAGTGAACTTCGATTTGCCTCCGGTGAGGGAATATACGATGGTGGCGGGATGCGAGTGCATCGCGATCTTCTCTCCCGGCTTCGCCACAACTCGGATCACGCGTACGTGGTCGTTATCCAGCACCACCGTGCAATTCTTTGGTGCGACTTTCACCATGTCCTGTGCCCTGACGCTCGCCACTGACACATGCAGCAGGGCAGCAAACACAGCGCACACAGACAGCAACCGAATTTTGTTCAAGGTAACCCTCCTCGTTGATGTGGGGATTGCCCATCTCTTCTACATCTGTTCGGGCAAAATGTCAATGAGACCTTTTTCCCGAGTGGTGCAGGCACGCCGTTGTTTGACATGCGTGCGACCCCGGCTAGGTGAATGCCTTCATGCCCGGCCCACGCCGCATTATCCCCCGTCTTTTTGCCGACCCCAACTTGTAGCAAGGTAGCGCAGAGTTCGGTTTTTTCGAACTCTGCGGCTCGTTCTTCAACAAAACTGCCGCAGAGTCTCTGAGAAACGAGGCTCTGCGCTACCTCGCTACAATCCTCCCCGTCCTTCGCGCTAGATCTCAAATCGTGGTCATCGCCCGGTAACCGCACACATGCCACATAAC
>JAIQGB010000355.1 GCA_020072905.1 Terriglobia bacterium
TTGTTCAGCTCGACGACCATGGGGAAGCGCCCCTCAAGTAACTGGAAGGGCTTGGATTTCGAAGCAATTCCGACCCCGTCCGCTCGTATCTGAAGCGGACCATCGTCGTAGAGGCACGTGGCAGACGTGCGAGGTGCGCGCCCCCGCACGATAGTCGTTGCATGGGGAAAGCGCATGGCGAACGGCGAGTTGGGTGCCGCGGAATCCATTGCCATGGGCGGCGCTCTCCCTGGCTTCAAAAGCTCTCTTGCCCGTCCGAAATGCTCGCGACACGATAGAGGAATCGCGCCACCCGGTCAACTCTGGCGACCAATTATGGCGTGTGGTACGCTCTCCCACAAATGGCTCCATCTGGCCCCAGTATCCGGCGGTTACTTGCCATCGCGGCCGTGGTGTATTCGGCGGCGACGATCCTCTACGGCATCACGTGGATGTATTACATCCAACGCCCCGCCTGGGCAGGGATCGGGATCCAGTATGAGTACTCTGTGGCGTCCCGGTCGATCGAGGTAATCCGCCTCACGGCTGGGGAGGGTACGGGCACCGAGCGAGCGGGACTCCAGCCCGGCGACCGAATCGTGGCCGTCAATGGTCAACCCCTTCGGCGCATCACCCCTTATTACGATTTCGTCGTGCGAGGCCAGCCGGGTCAATCGGTGACCCTGAAGGTCGAGCGTCCCGGCGAAACCACCCCCAAAACAATCGCGGTTGAACTGGCAAAACCTCGGCCGCCGGAGTGGCTCAGCAGCCTGACGCCCGCGACGAGTCTGGCTCTGGAGATCCTGCGCTACTTTCCTCTCGGGTTCATGCTGGTCGGAATCGCGGTGCTGCTCCTTCGGATGCACGACCGCGCCGCCTGGCTCCTGGCCTTGTTCTTCGGCGGGGTAATCGCCTCCGCGCCGTTCCCAGAGGGCGTCTTTCACCCGGGGTTGCGCCTGTTCATGATGAGCTATCACGCGCTACTCTCCACGCTTGAACCGGCGCTCTTTTTCTGTTTCTTCGCTCTTTTCCCTGCCCCCTCACGGCTCGATCGCCGCCTACCCTGGCTGAAGTGGTTTTTCCTCGTGCTGAGCTTCGGCTGGATGATTCTGACGTTCTGGTTCGTGGCCGAGGCGGGCAGTACGAACCTCCAATGGCTCATGTCCTACCGCCCGAGCGGGACTCTCTTGCGAGAGTCGGTCCGCTATTCAGGAGCCGCGTATTCGCTAGCCGCCATGGTCTTGGGCGTCGCCTCCCTGGCGTTAAATAGCTTCTCCGCCGTCACAGCGGAGGCGCGAAGGAAAGCTCGGGTCATTTTCTGGGGAGTTCTTGCCGGTGTGGGGCCCAGCATCCTCGTCGCTCTGCTGGCTTTCGCTCTCGGTCGGCTGCAGAGAGTTCCCTTCTGGATTATCGTCCTGGCCTGGCTGGCTTGGCTGCTCCTTCCCGTATCCTTCGCCTACGCAGTCGTCAAGCACCGAGTTATGGAAATCCCCGTACTCTTGCGACGTAGTGCGCGGTACATGCTGGTGCAGCGTGGGTTCGCCTTCCTCACCGTCCTGTGGGGGGTGGGATGCACCGGCCTTTTCACCTCCGTTGGCCTGAGTTTGTCCCACTTTCTACCCTGGCAGACGCAGGTCACACTACCAGCCGTGGTCGTGGCAGGAGTCAGCTTCGGCTCCCTCCTCGCCCTAACGGGCTTGCGCGTCCACCGGCGCGTGACGCAGCGCATCGACCGCGCCTTCTTCCGCAGCGCCTACGACGCGCGGCAGATCCTGCTGGACCTGGCCGAGGAAGCGCGTCACACCACGAGCCGCTCCGAGCTCGCCGCACTGATCGAGCGCGAGGTGACGAACTCCCTTCACCCGGTAACGATGGCCGTCTACTTCGAGACCACTGCCGGGCTCTTGTCCTGCGAGACGGAGACGGGCGGGATGACGGCAACGACACTTTCGGCTGAACAGCCTGGCTTCGCCGAACTCGCGCGCCGCGGGAAGCCTGTGGACGTTCCACCGGGTGGCAGGAGCGCGGAGTTCTCACCGCTCAACCTACTTCAGCCGGAGTGCCTGGTGCCGATGATGGGCGTCGAGGGCCGCTTGATCGGCCTGCTCGTTCTCGGTCCGCGTCTTTCCGAAGAGCCTTATTCGGGAGAAGACAAACGACTGCTTGCTTCGGTCGCTAGCCAGGCGGCCATCGCGCTCGAAAACCTGCGGCTCGCCGGGCAGATGGCCGAGCGTCTGGAAGCCGAGCGCCGCGCCGCGCGGGAGATGGAAATCGCCAAACAGGTGCAGGCGCGACTGCTCCCCCAGAAATCCCCGCCCCTCTCGACGCTCGATTACGTCGGCGGCTGCGTCCAGGCGCGCGACGTGGGCGGCGACTTCTACGATTTCCTCGATTTCGGCCCGGGGCGTGTCGGCTTGGTCCTGGCCGACATCTCCGGCAAGGGATTCTCCGGCGCTTTGCTGATGGCGAATCTGCAGGCCAACTTGCGCAGCCAGTACGCGGTGGCTCTGGAAGACCCGGTGCGGCTCTTCCAATCCGTCAACCGCCTTTTCTGCGAGAACACCGGCGATTCGAGCTTCGCGACGCTCTTCTTCGCGGACTACACGGACGCCTCGCGGCGCCTGCGGTATGTCAACTGCGGTCACAACCCGCCATTCCTGATTCGCGCCGACGGACGGGTTGAGCGTCTGGGCGCGACCGCCACCGTTCTCGGTCTCTTTGCAGACTGGGAATGCGCGGTCCAAGAGGTCGAACTGGCGCCCGGCGATCTCCTCGTGCTCTACACCGACGGCATCACCGAGGCATTGTCCGACGAAGGCGAGGAATTCGGTGAAGAGCGCTTGCTCGATACTTTTCTCGCCCACCGTGACCGGTCTGTGGACGATTTGCTTAAGACGATTGTCTCCACCGTCGAACTATTCAGCGGCCGCGAGCAGGAAGATGACCTGACGCTCGTCGTCGCCCGCGCGCGCTGATTCGCTGCCGCGCGCAATGGCTCGCCGACAAATCCCGCTCGAATTGCCGAGCCCTCTCAGGGCGATTCCGGTATAATCCCCACTCTCCTCGAATCGGGGCATTGATGCGCTACAACAGCATCCTGGAAGCCATCGGCAGAACACCGCTCATCAAGCTCAATCGCCTCACACGCGGCGCGAAGGCGGCCGTTTACGCGAAGTGCGATTACCTGAACCCTGGCGGCAGCGTGAAAGACCGCATCGGCATCGCCATGATCGACGACGCGGAGCGCCGCGGCCTACTCAAGCCCGGCGGAACCATCGTCGAAGGGACTTCCGGCAACACCGGCATGGGGCTGGCGTTGGTGGCGGCGGTGCGCGGCTACAAAGCCGTCTTCACCATGACCGACAAGCAATCAAAAGAGAAGGTGGACTTGCTGAAGGCCCTGGGAGCGGAGGTTATCGTCTGCCCGACCGCCGTTCCCCCGGACGACCCACGCAGCTACCATTCCGTCGCCGAGAAACTGACGCTCGAGATTCCCAACGCCTTCCATCCCAACCAGTACACCAACTCTTCCAATCCCGAGGTTCATTACCGCACCACCGGCCCAGAAATCTGGGACGATACGGAAGGAAAGATCACCCACTTCGTGACCGGCATGGGCACGGGCGGCACCATCACCGGCGTGGGCCGGTATCTGAAGGAAAAGAATCCCGCGGTTAGGATCATCGGCTCTGACCCGGTGGGCTCGCTGCTTTACGAATTCTTTCATCACGGCACGGTGGGTAAGGCCGAGACCTACAAGGTGGAAGGCATCGGCGAGGATTTCTTCCCCAGCACGCTCGATTTCAGCGTCATCGACGACATGCTTCAGGTAACCGACAAGGAATCGTTCCTCTGGACGAGGCGTCTGGCTCGCCAGGAAGGAATCTTCGCGGGCGGCTCGGCGGGCACCGCGCTGGCCGCGGCGATGCGCGTCGCGCCCACCTTGGCACACACCGATGTGATGGTCGTGCTCATTCCCGACACCGGCCTGCGCTACTTGAGCAAGGTCTATAACAACGAATGGATGCGGGATAACCGCTACCTCGAACCGCCCGTGACGCTCACCGCCGCGGAGATTGCCCAGGCCAAAGCCGACCGCAGCCAACCCCCGGCACTCGTGACCGTGGCGCCGTCGGACACGGTCGCCGCGGCACTCGACCGCATGCGCGCCCACGACTTCTCGCAACTTCCCGTCTTCGAGGACGGCGCGCCGGTCGGCGCGCTTTACGAGGACAAAATCCTGACCTCGGCTCTGGAAGGAAAAGACCTGAACAAGCTCGTCGTTCGCGAAGTCATGGGCCCCGCGTTCCCCGTCGTGGCGGCTTCCGCCACCATCGATCAGATCATGGCTTGCATCACGCGCGACTGCCCGGCCGTCTTCGTGGACCTGGGCGGCGGGCACTACGATATCCTCACCAAGTACGATTTGCTGCAGACCATCGCGCGCGGCGTCGAGCAGCCGCAGTGAGCGCCTGACGCGGCCTTCCGCGGTCTGCCTCCGCATCCCGGGCGACATCGCGCTCG
>JAIQGB010000356.1 GCA_020072905.1 Terriglobia bacterium
CATCGACGTCCCCAACGCCACGGTGATGGTGATCGAGCACCCCGACCGCTTCGGCCTGGCGCAGCTGCACCAGCTCCGGGGCCGCGTCGGGCGGGGCGCCGACGCGAGCCACTGCATCCTCATGATCGAGAACGGCGTGCGCGACCCGGCCTCGGCGGCACGCGCGCGGCTGGAACGGTTCGCCGCCACCGATGACGGCTTCGCCATCGCGGAGCTGGACCTCGAGGAGCGGGGACACGGCGAGCTGGTGGGGGCCCGGCAGGCGGGGCCGGTGGAGTTCCGCTTCGCCGACTGGTCGAAAGACGCGGACCTGCTGGCGCTGGCCCACCGCCTCGCCCGCGACGTCATCGCCGCGGACCCCACGCTGGCCGCGCGCGGCCTGCGGCCGGTCGTGGCCCAGATCGGCCGCCGCTTCGAGCGCGGCCTGGAGCTGTTCCGGGCGATCCCGGGCTAGGCGCGCGGCCCCGCGCGCCCGGCCCGGCCCGTCATCACTTGATCGTGAGCGTGTACGCTCCGGTCTGCAGAGAGTCGCTGCTCCCCAGCCACATCAGCAGCAGGTTGTCGGTCGAGGGCACGAAGTCCACCACCGCGTTGGCCCCGGTCGAGTCCAGGGCCCCGGTAGGAATCGAGTGAGGTGCGGTTGGCCTTGTCATAGGAGGCTTTGAAGATGTACGGGACGCCCAGCGCGCGCGTCGTGGCGGAGAGCCGTCCCGCCATCTTGATGGCATGCCGCTCGCTTTCAATGACGCACGGCCCGGCAATCAGGAAGAGCGGCTGCCCTCCACCCACCTGGAAGTCCCCGATCCGAACCCGGTGCGGCATACTTCGCTTCAGCCTCCCCCGATACAGCTCTCCGTTCCGGCGCTCCCCGATCCGGCCTTCTTCCGACTATTTCGGGTTCGGCCGCTTGTACTCGATCTCGAGAGCCATGCGCACGGGAACGGGTTTGCCATCCTTCATCGCTGGCTCGAACTTCCAGGTCTTGACCGCTTCCATGGTGGTTTCTTCCAGGCCGTATTGCAGGATGTGGGTAAAACCCATGACGCTGGCTTTCCCCTTGTCATCCACCAGGGCGACAAAATCCTCCTTGCCGGCCTGCCCGACCAACGCAGCTTCCCTCGAGAGGTCCGGGGAAGGAGTCGAAATCGCCTTGGGTGGAGTTCCGTCGAACGCCTTCGTTCCCGTCGGATCAAAGTCCGGCTCGATCGTCATTTTTTGGATGTAGGCCGCAATGGGCGCGGGGGTGGCCCCCAGCAGCGACTCCCCATCTCTCAGGAAGATCTGATCCATGCGACCCTTGAAGTCGCTCGCGCTCAACTCCGCATTCGCGACCCGAAAAACCACGTCGATATTCTGCGGGTAATCGGACTTGCCCTTGAGAGCCGCCGAGGCCGGAAAGTAATGCAACCGGCCGTCGTCCTTGACGTTGGCCCAGAGTTTGGCGCACTTGACGGTAACGCGGTCTTTGCCGAAATCGAGATCCTTCACCTGGCAGGCTCCGTCCATCGACCAGAAGCCCGGCTGCGGGTCTCCCGCGACCCTCCCGTCCGAGTTCACCTCCAGACGGTCGAGGGTGCGGTAACTCTTGCGGAAGATGAGGACTTTCTTCGCGTACTGGGTGCGCAGGGCAGTCTGGTCGGACGCGGAGACCTGCGCCCGCAGTGCGGCGGCTCCGCCCAGCAGCAGGATTGCTGCCGCCACCAGGAACAAGCCGGTGATTTTGCTCATGCCTAATCCTTTCCTGATGATCAAAATTCGATGCCGGTAGTGCCGGCACCGGCAATTCGCTTTCTCAGACTGGTTCTGCTTTTGGGCCCCCTATCCGGGCTGAAGCATCTGGCACCCTTCGGCGTGCCGTTTCGGGCCGCGGGAAACGACCGCGAAAGGGACACTCCTAAGCGCCCGTCCGCGGTGCCGCCGCCTTCACAGCGGCTTCCCCGCTGGCCACGGCATCCAGGGAACGCTCTGCCGGCCGGGCCCGCAGGATCTTTTCTCCGCCCCTCAGGCGCTGCTGACGGTACTGATAGGACGCGCCGATGAAAGCGCGGAAAAGCGGGTGGGGCTCCAGCGGGCGCGACTTGAATTCGGGATGGAACTGGCATCCTAAAAACCAGGGGTGGTCACGGATTTCGACGATCTCCACGTAGGTTCCGTCGGGCGTGACGCCCGTGATATCCAGCCCATTCGCGACGAGGACCTCTTCGTACTCGCGATTGAATTCGTAACGGTGCCGGTGGCGCTCGGAGATTTCGAGCGCGCCGTAAGCCTGGTTCGCGAAAGAGCCGGGTTTGAGCCGCGCCGTCCAGGCGCCGAGCCGCATGGTGCCGCCCAGCTCGTCGATGCCCCGCAGCTCGCGGAGTTTGTAGATCACGCGGTGCGGCGTCGCCGGGTCGAACTCCGAGCTGTCGGCGCCCGCCAGTCCGCACACGTTGCGCGCGAACTCGATGACCGCGCACTGCATTCCCAGGCAGATGCCGAAATACGGCACCTTGCGGGTGCGCGCGAACTCGATGCCGCGCAGCATGCCCGGAATCCCGCGCTTGCCGAAACCGCCCGGCACGAGAATCCCATCGAGGCCCTGCAATTGTTCGTCCCAGCGCTCGCCTTCCAGGCCCTCGGCTTCGACCCAGATCAGATTGACCTTCAGGTTGTGGGCGATGCCGCCGTGAGCCAGCGCCTCATTCAGGCTCTTGTAGGAATCCTGAAAACCCACGTACTTGCCGACGATGCCGATGGCGACCTCGTCGGCAGGATGCTGCAGGCGTTCCACCAGCTCGCTCCAGGGCCGCATGTTGCGCTCGCCGGTGGGGAGCTGAAGGCAGCAGAGGATCTGCGTATCGAGCCCTTCGCTGGCCAGCACCAGCGGCACTTCGTAGATGTTCTCGACGTCTTTGGCCGTGATGACCGCTTCCTCCGGGACGCTGCAGAAGAGCGCAATCTTCGCCTTGATGTCCGCCGAAAGGAAGCGGTCCGTGCGGCAGAGGAGAATGTCGGGCTGGATACCGATTTCGCGCAGTGCCTTGACGGAGTGTTGAGTGGGTTTGGTCTTGAGCTCGCCCGAAGCCCCGATGAAGGGCACCAGCGTCAGGTGGACGAAGACCACATTGGCGCGGCCCTGCTCCTGGCGCATCTGCCGGATGGCCTCAAGGAAGGGCAGCGATTCAATGTCGCCCACGGTCCCGCCGACTTCCACAATCGCCACGTCGACGTCATTCGAAATCTTGCGAATGACGGCCTTGATCTCGTTCGTAACGTGCGGGATCACCTGCACGGTTTTGCCCAGATAATCGCCGCGGCGTTCCTTGGTGATGACGGTCTCATAAATCCGCCCGGCCGTGCAGTTGCTGTCGCGAAGCATTCGCGCGTGCGTAAAGCGCTCGTAGTGTCCCAGATCGAGGTCGGTCTCCGCGCCGTCGTCGGTCACGAAGACTTCCCCATGCTGGAACGGGCTCATGGTGCCGGGATCGACGTTCAGATACGGATCGAACTTGAGCAGCGAGACTTTCAGCCCCCGCGCCTCCAGCAGGCAGCCGATCGACGCAGAGGCAAGGCCTTTCCCCAGCGAACTGACCACACCTCCAGTGACGAAGATGTATTTGGCGCTCATATCCCTCCTGAGAGGATGCCGGCGATTTGAAGCCGTGCGATCAAAGGCCTGATGCCGTGCGTCACGCGACGTTCCTGAACGTCGTCACGTTTTCTTCGCGTACCGAGGAAATTGATCCGGGGCAGGATTCGGTACGGGGAATTATCCTTCTCGTCTGGCATGCTGTCAACGGTATTTTCAATCCGCGCCGAGTCGCGCGAGAACAAATGTAATAAATTTGTCAGCGCGCTGCGGCATGAGGCTTGACCTGGCGGAATGTGCTAGAATCGGAAATGGGTGCCTCTGCGGCAGAGGGCAAGCAGGGTATAGCCGCCTCTCATTTGCCAAACGGCTCGCAGGAGGAGGGCCGCCTCCATGAGACCTAGTCTCAAACGCGGCGCGTTGCGGCTCGGCGGTGGAATTGCCGCTGTCCTTGTGTGCTTACTGCTGCTGCCGGCCGCTCCCACTCCCGCCGGCGACGAAAGCACTCCGACGCCCTCCGCCAAAAAGGAGAGCCCGCAGGTCACGGTGCGGCAGGGCGCCATCCACCCCGCCCCCATCCAGGTGGACGTCAACATGGTGGTCGTCAACGTGACGGTGACCGATCCCTACGACCGCATCGTCACCGGCCTCGACCAGACGAATTTTCAGGTGTACGACGAGAAGGTCGAACAGCAGATCACGGCCTTTTCCACCGAGGACGCGCCCATCTCGGTGGGCCTGATCTTCGACTCCAGCGGGTCCATGGGCGAGAAAATTCAGAAGTCCAAGGAAGCAGCCCTACAGTTCTTTAAGACATCGAACCCTCAGGATGAGTTCATGCTCATCAACTTCGGTGAAAGGCCGAATCTTATTTCGGGTTTCACTTCGAAGTTCGAAAACCTCCAGGACCGGCTGC
>JAIQGB010000357.1 GCA_020072905.1 Terriglobia bacterium
GGCGCTCTTCTCCGACGGCCTGGCGGAAGCCGCGGGCTCCGACCACGAAGAATTCGGCACGCGGCGCCTGGAAAACGTTCTGCGGGAGAACGCTTCGAAGCCCCTCGGCGAGATTACGGAGACCCTCTTCACTGAGGTCGCGCGGTTCGAGCAGGGCCGGCCACGGCGCGACGATCAGACGCTTTTGCTTTTTCGCGTCCGGTGAGCGAGCAGGCGCCGCGAGGCAGGGGTCCGGGTTTCCTATTGCTCCGCCGATGCGCCTCTCCTTCTGGGAACTGCCGCCCAGCGAGGGAGGAGAGACCGCGGATCACGAACCGATGGAACCCTTTCACTACCTAGCAGACCGACTGCGTTGTGAAGCCGTTTCGCTCGATGCCGTTGCCGAACGCTTTGGGACCCCAACCTACGTCTACAGTCGCGCTGCGATTCTCGGCAACTACCGCCGCCTTTCCACAAGTCTCGGGCGCATCCCCAGTTTGATCTGCTATTCCGTTAAAGCCAATTCCCATCTCTGCATCCTGCGCCTGTTGCGCGAGGCCGGTGCGGGATTCGATGTCGTTTCGGGCGGCGAACTGGCGCGCGCGGTGCGCGTCGGCGCGGATCCCGGACGCATCGTCTTCTCTGGAGTTGGCAAGACCGTCGCGGAAATCGACGCGGGACTCGCCGCGGGCATCCTGATGTTCAACGTGGAGTCGGCGGGCGAATTGGACTTGCTCGAGAGCCGCGCCCGGGCGCTCGGGAAGCGCGCTGACTTTGCTGTGCGCGTCAACCCGGACGTGGTCGCGGAGACGCACCCGTACATCTCGACCGGGCAGATCGTCCACAAGTTCGGTGTGCCCAAGGAAGAGGCGGCGGAGCTCTATCGTCGCGCGGCGCGCTCGGAATGGCTGCGGGCGCGGGGCGCCGCCTGCCACATCGGCTCGCAGATCTTGGAAGTGGAGCCGTTCTTGAAGGCGCTCGATGAAATTCTGGGCGTCGCGCAGGCGCTCAAATCCACGGACGTCGAAGTGGAGTTCCTCGATCTGGGCGGCGGCTACGGGATCCGCTACGCTGCCGAGCAACCGCTCGCGCTCGACCGGTTGGTAGAAGGTATTGCGGCGCGACTGCAGGGAACGTCTTTCCGGCTGATCGTCGAGCCCGGGCGGGCCATTGTGGGCGACGCCGGTGCGCTCCTTGCGCGGGTCCTCTTCGTGAAGCGGAATCAGCAGAAGAATTTTATCGTCGTGGACGCGGGCATGAACGACCTGATGCGCCCCACCCTCTACGGCTCTTATCACGAGATCGTCCCCGTCGAACGCCGCTCGCGCGAGAAGCTGACCGTGGACGTCGTGGGCCCAATATGTGAAACGGGCGATTTCCTCGCGCAGGACCGCGAGATGGGAGATGTCGCGCCCGGCAACCTGCTGGCGATTCTCACCGTCGGAGCTTATGGCTACGTGCTCGCTTCGAACTACAACACCCGACCGCGCCCGGCCGAGGTCATGGTTGACGGCGAGAAAGCCGAACTCATCCGCCCGCGGGAGAGATTGGATGACCTGATGGCGGATGAGGTCGCGTAGGGTTCAGAATTCGCAATTCAAGAATCACAATTCCTACCGCTCACCCCACTTCAACTTCTGGCGCAGGATCTCGAAATAGTCCTTGTTGGGGGGCTGGACGATCTCGACGCAGGAGGGTGCTTTGCGCAGGCGCACGACGTCCTCGCTGTGCGCGGCGAGGCCCACTTGCCCATCCACGGTCAGGTAAGCGGCCTCTCGCAGGCTTTTGACGATAACTTCGATTTGCACCGTGTCAGGAAGCACCAGCGGGCGGTTGGTAAGCGTATGCGCGCAGATGGGGGTGACGATGAACGCCTCGACGGAAGGCGCGACGATGGGCCCGCCGGCCGCCAGAGAATAGGCGGTGGAGCCGGTGGGCGTCGAAACGATGAGTCCGTCGGACTTGTAAGTAGAGATGAATCGCCCATCCACGAGGACGTCGAAATCCAGGATGCGGGAGATGGCCCCCTTGTTGAGCACCACGTCGTTGAGGGCGAGAAACGACGAGATGGTTTCGTCGGCGCGCACGAGCTCACCCTCGATCTGCACGCGCTTCTCTGTTTGGAGGTTGCCAGCCAGAGCCAATTCGAGCGTGGCGTAAAGTTCCTCGCGCGTAATCACGGTCAGGAAACCGAGGCCGCCGAGGTTCACCGCCAGGATCGGCACCGGCTTGCGGTTGAGCGCCCGCGCCGTGGCGAGCAGCGTGCCGTCGCCGCCCAGCACGATCAAGAGATCGACGCGGCCCGGCATCTCGTTGCGCGAAAGCGAGCGCTCGCTCCGTTCGATGATCGAGCCGGTCTCCTTGTCGATGAACACTTCCACGTCGCGCTCCCGAAGCCACTCGATGAGAGGGGGCACGATTTCCCGAATTTCCGTCTTCTTGGGCTTGGAAATGATCCCGATGCGTTTGATGGGCATTGATGAAGCCTTGGCTGTCGCGGCGCTCTCTGCGCCGATCATCCTCGGCGGTTCGAGACCGCCACTACAGTAAGTGTGCTCGAAGCGCAGGTATTCTAGGCGTGTTTCCCCCAATTTGCATGCAGGAAAAACTCGCGGTTGCCCGCGGCGCCCGGCAGGCAGCTCTCAATCGAGGCGACGTGTGTGAATGCGAGTTCCAGCAGCTTGCATGAAACCTTGGCGACGGCGTCTTGCTGCAGCCGCGAGTCCCGTACCACGCCACCTTTGCCTACCCCTGAACGCCCCACCTCGAATTGCGGTTTAACCAGCACCAACAGATCCGCTCCGGGCTCGAGGAGTGGCGGCACAACGGGAAGGATCAGGGTGGCCGAGATGAAAGAGACGTCCATCGTCACCAGCTCCACCTTCG
The DNA here is from genome assembly GCA_020072905.1 of Terriglobia bacterium. GTDB lineage: Bacteria > Acidobacteriota > Terriglobia > UBA7540 > UBA7540 > JAIQGB01. The sequence continues at coordinate 2,866 of JAIQGB010000357.1, forward strand.
TCCCGATCTTCCCCGGCTGGAGGTAACGGGCGTTGGTCTTTTCCAGCACCGTGACGCGCGGATCGCGGCGGAGCTTCCAGTCGAGCTGATTCGTTCCCACGTCCACGGCGATCACGCGCGCCGCGCCGTGCTGCAGCAGGCAATCGGTGAAGCCTCCCGTCGAAGCGCCGATGTCGAGGCAAATCTTCCCATCCGGATCGAGCCGAAAATGCTCGAGCGCATCCTCCAGCTTCAGCCCGCCTCGGCTGACGAATTTGAGCGGCTCGCCGAGCAGCCGGACCGCAGCGTCCGCCCTCAGCAGGGTGCCGCATTTCTCGACCTTCTGGTTGCCGGCCCCGGCCAGCACCTGCCCGGCCAGAATCAGCGCTTGAGCTTTCTGGCGCGATTCGGCCAAGCCGCGTTCGACGAGCAGTCGGTCTGCGCGGGTTTTGGGAGACGGTGGCGCCACGCCCCCAAGATATCACCGTAGAGGCACCGAAAGTAGTGGGGGCGCCCGTTGCCGTAGCGTCATTCCCGGCGAAGGGCTGGTCGACACGGGCATAGCAAATGTCCCTTCGGAGGGCTCACGGCCTGAGCAGCGAGCGGAACCTCAACTCTGGGTTTCGGGATCTGTTTGCCATCCTGAAGCACAGCGCGACCGGAAAGCTCAAACTCGTTTCTCCGCTTCGCCTCAAGGGCTTCGGAGGGTGCGCTGCCCGCTTTCTGATAGTGCCGCCGTTTTTCCTCTCTCCAGACGACGTAAAACCGATTGCTCTTGGCCTTGGACCAGACGTAGCTTCCGATCCGGCGATTCTTGGGGTTTGGCTCCACACCCCTCTTTGGCAGCAACATGCTCAGCGGCTCAAACTCGGACTCCAACTCGCAATACCACGGTTATCCGAAGCTTAGAATTGCCGTGTTCGCTTACCTTCCTCCGGCCTTCGGACCAGCCTGGGTACGGTTGCATTTTCTATCTGCCTGCGCTTGCTCATCTGCCTCTCGGCACGCAGCACGCACTACCTCCCCATGTTGCTGGGGAGGATATGTGGCCGTTAGGAAGCAGATGAGGTTTATGAGGCAGAACTCTAATGCCTCCGCCCGGCTGAGTGTGACTGAGCGGCCCCCCGTTTTCTGGCCCACATTGAGAGTGAGTTTCCGGCAAAATGATCCGCCCTCGATTTCCGTCTTGAGGCCGAATTCTCAGCTTTGTAGTACCACAAAGGTCGGCTGTTGCCTGATCGAGCCGAGGATCTGGATTTCCATCATTCCAAGTCAGACACCCCGCGTGCGGCGCTGCACGAATACTTCAAGAACTGTCAGGGAACAGTATCCTCCCTCCATGCCAACCCGCGCGAGTCGTGCGTGTGATTCCTCTGCCCTGAGGAGCGCAACCTTTCAAGCGACTCCAGCGCGCGAAGCTAACCGCTGGCTGGTGAGTGACTTAGAACTTGTCCACCTGTGGACAAAAACCGCGCACTTGGGCTTCTGCTCCCGTCGAACCGAAGCTGCACAGGCCAGCAGCCTCAGGGGAATCTAAAAGTGGCGGCGAGCCTCGGGGAGGTCAGTTTCCGGGGAGGGCGTCGTACAGGGCCCAGTGGCGTGCCGCTACCCGGCCAGCGGCAGGATTTCTTCATCGGTAAACCCTTGGCGACTAGGCAGGACTGATCGCCTTGAACCCCATTTGGACCGAGGCCGGCGGGATGAAGCGTGTGCATCTGCGAGGGCATAACATCCTGAAACGGCTACTGGGGCAGGCGCGCGGCTTCAACCCGGCCCTGATCATGCGGAAGTTGATCGGAGTGGGCAAGCCCCGGCAGTCACAGGGCATTTATTTACAGCTTCTTACGCTCGTAAGGTGCTTCTGTACGCGATCCGGGGCGATACGAAGCTGGTGGGGTTGGGCGAGCGCACCTTTATAGTGCAAAGTGACGAATTTTTGTCAACGCATTTCGGCCGACCCACCTCAATACCACCGCCTCGAAATGACCAATTCTGCCGCGGTCTGCTAGGTAATCCGCGGCACTGGGCTCAATCGTAACGCAGGGTCGATACGGGCTCGATGCGGGCGGCACGGCGAGACGGGAGCCAGCCGGCTGCCGTCGAAGCCGCGATCGCCGGCAGCAGCCCCATCCCGAATGCCACGCCGCCGCCTGGCACATGACCATTACGCTTTGTTCACGACAAGGTCGTGCTCCTCGTTGTAGTCATTGTAGCGCAGGCGGTACTTATAGCTGCCGGAAGCGTATTTCGCCGTGTTCCATGCCGCCATGTGGTACCCGGCTTCACAGATGGCGTTTGAGATCACTTCCAGGTTGTTGCCGCTCTGATCGAGGATCTCTACGAGCACCCATCCCCTTTCTGGGACGCTGAACTCGATGGCCAATTGCGGATTGTTCGCGTTGGGATAGTGCTGGTTGAGCACACGTGTCGTCGGCTTTGCGGGAATGCTGAGTTTCTTCTCGCTCACCTGGGTGTAGTCGAACGGCTGGTCGACGAGATGCCACAGCGGCTCTTTCGTGCGCTGGTGGAGGTAGAATGACCTCAAGGGCGTGCGTGTGAAGCTCGTCAGCGGACGCCGTACTGCCACCCCATCCTGCCACTCATACACAGGAATATGCATTGGATTCATCACGTCGAGCTTGCCACGCTCCATCGCGATGTGGAATAAGCCGAAATTCCCGGGCTCATGACCGCCGAGCCAATGGCCCACGATATCGACGAGGTAGGCGTTTTTGCCGAAGATGACGATGTTCGTCATGTAGTCCCAGGCTCTGCCCTCGTAGTTGTTCTCGTTGCCGAAGGGATTCGGCCCATTGCTGAAGTCGCCGTCATGGCCGTAGATACCCTCGATAATATGTAGCCCCATTGGGGACGCTGCATGATTGTCGACGGTCCGCTGCGCCCACAATTCCATACACAGAGCAGTGTAATAATACCCATCATTGTACTCGGGACCGTTCCGCGGCACATCCGGGGTATTCCATCGGGGAATAGTGCCGGTGTGCCACTTGAGGTTCGCTTCCACGACTTCATGAACTTTGGGGCTGATACATTCCTTGTTAATTAGCTTCTCCAGCTTTTGCAGCGAATCGATATCGGGCCATTTGCCACAGTATCGCTGAAAAGGTGAAGGATGGCTACCCTGCCAGTTCTTAGCGGCGAGGGTCAAACCCATTTCGTGAGCCTTAAATTTCGCCACATTCAGGTTCCATGAATTCGAAGCATTGAAGGGCCACAGGTAAGGAAGGTATGTATGCACTACGCCGCCGGGAACCTCTTTCCAGACAAATGCCTCGGCATCATTCGCATCTTCCGCTGTTTTAATGGTGCCCGTTACCGGGCGAACCGTCGCCCCCACCCGCTGGGCCATAGCGACGTATCCGCGGGGTTCGATTACGGTGGCGCCATTGGCATCGCGCATATGCATCCTGGCGCCCGCGACACCCAGTTCCTTCAAGGATTCGAACAGACCCTCGACGAAGAACACGTCAGTGGCAATGCCCATCGTGTCCTCCAGGGTGAGTCCTCTCTTTTTGTCGACTGCCTCGTGAGCGGTGAGATTCGGCTTGGCCGCGATGTTGTAAGTCACTGGAATGCCGGTATCGTCCATGGGAACGAATACCGTCCGTCCAAAATGGAGTCCGGCCCGCTTGCACGCATCAGAATTCGTCTTGTAATCCACGTGCGTCCGCAGGATGAAGACCGCTTCCGGATGCTGTTCCACAAAGGGATGTACACCAAAATATCCCGACGGTTTCGACTCGGAGGCGAAAATGGAAGCCCGGCTGATGAAACCCAGGCTGCCACACAGCACTGATGAAGACTTGAGGAAATGCCTTCGACTGAACATATAGACCCTTCCTTTCCAATGTCACGTCATTCCTCTTTGTGGCACTCGATGACCCTCCAGGGTCGTAAGCCAGGATGCCTTTTTCGCCTCCTGGGCATTATGGACTCTACCCAGGGTTTTCCATATTGGAAACCCAGGCAGATCATTGTCGCCGATTCTACGCGCTTGGGGTGGCATTCACAAGCTTCCGAACTAGCGCGAGCGGAACATCCGGGGCAGCTCAAGTAACGCATTGGTTACCACGAGCGCGGGCGGCAGCAACGCCTCTCAGTGTTAAATCGACCGCGTAGTAATCCCTGCAGCAGACGAAGATTTCCCCGAGGGCTCCTGTGCGAGCCTGGGACCGTGCGCACCCAGAATGAATTCGGAATGAAAGGCCACCTACTTGGGAAATGGCCGCCCGGCTAATGTAGACCCTGTGTTACACCGCAGTGTTGACCCGAGCGTGGTCCTTGGAGATCGTGACAGAACACTCAGGCTGAAATGTCTTAACCGTCGCAGCCAACCGACGATGGTGTGCCGAAAACGGCTGATAGCAGGCCTTGAGGTTCTCTTCCGCAATCGCCGCAGGAGGGGGCGATAGGCTTCTGGCTAATGACCAGGACCTTGTGCCCGGCGGCCAGCTTCACAAAGGCTGAGAGTGAATGGGTAAGTGACGATGTCGATGAAATCGGATTGCTCGCGCCTCAGCACTTCTTCGGGATGATCGTAGACCGCCAGAACGCCAAACCTCGTGGCAAAGCATTCCCCCTTGGAGCGATTTCGATTGCAGATGGCCACTCACTCCACGCCAGCGAGTTGCTTGCGGGTGGCGAGCTGAAAAAGCGCCCAGAAAATCTGCTCCGAACATGGGGAATCGAAAGGTTGCCATCGGCTTTTCCCTTTCTCGAAGGCGCGAGGTGATGAACTCTGGGGGTTCATCTGTCGGTCGCCATAAAACTTGAAAACCCAAAGTCGCCTATCACGCCCGTGGCCCCTGCAAGGTAATACCCGATGCCTGGATTACCGGTCGCAAATCTGTCGTCGCTGACTTGAATCATCTGCACGCCGTTGATGTAGACCGTAAGGATTTTTCCAATCATACTGGCCTTCACCACATCTCCATCCTTCACCCCGTACCTCGAACCTTCCGTCTGCTTCAGCATGGTGAACTTTCCCAGCGGCCCCTCCCACCTCGCGATATTGCAGTAGGCCTTTGGAATTTTGGAGCAGCGAAACATGA
>JAIQGB010000014.1 GCA_020072905.1 Terriglobia bacterium
GGGAATGCCGCAGATCAATACACTACAGCGGAATATACCCATGCTTCTTAGGTGGTTTAGTGTCGCGCTGGGTTTCGAGCCTGCGCAGGGCGGCGGCTACTCTGGAGGTGGGATGCGCAAGTCGCGGCAGATCTTGCGTGCGAGAAAATCGTCGATCTCACGATAGCGAGGGACGGTGGAAGTGGTCTGCTCCTTGGGGTTATGGAATACGGAATGGCGCGATCCTTCGCTGAGAAGCTCGCAGCCCTGCTCGGCAAGGTGCCGGACAAGTTCGCGACGCTTCATGCGCGCGCCTCAGACCCGCACCGTGATAGGTTCTCGCCGTGCGTTGCGGGCACTGGCTGCGGCCAGTTGACGGTTGGCCTCAAGAATCAGCCGGAGGGCCTCCCGGAGATTACGCCGGGCTTCGGCCAGCGTCCTCCCCTGCGTGTTGGCGCCCGGGACTTCCTCCACATAGGCCACATACCATCGCCCGCGCTTCTGGATGACCGCTGTAAATTCCCGTTCCATATTATTCCTTTGTCGCCATTCTACCATGAGGATGCGCTTCCCGCAGTCCGGCACGAAGCTGGGGAGGTTCTACAAGGGAATGTTCCCGCGCATCTTGGGTGGTTTAGTGCCGCGCTTGGTGGCGAGGGCGCGCAGAGGAGCACCGGCAGAAGGCAAAGGAACCAAGCTTAACGTGGCGCGTTGGATGCGTGCCGCCGGATAATTTTGCTCAGCCCGCGGAGCGCTTCGTTGACGGCTTCGGTAGTTCGGAAGATTCCCGAAACGTCGGCGTCCAGAACGACTACGTTGGCCCCCTCTTTGTACCGCCGGGCGTACTTGCCGCGCTGCGCTCGGCTGAAATCGTATTCCGCAAGCATTTCCGGATGGCGTTTGCGTTTAGATTGCCTTTTCATAATTTCTTTGCTCGGTGCGAGTAGCACGACGGGCGCTGATGATGCGAATTGCATCGTCCCAATCCGAGTGTACCACAACCAGCAGATCACCTCGCGCTGATAGCCCCATTGTGACGAACCGTTCCTCACCTGGACTGGAGTGGAGGGGATCCGAAATTGTTGCCGACAGCGGATCCGAAAACACCGTCGTCGCCTCGTCAAAAGAAACTGCATGCTTTCGCCGGTTCAGCCTTGCCTTTCTTTCATTCCATTCGAATTCAATTCCCATTCGCTCTCCGGCGGAGCCGAGGGTGTGCGATTCAGAGCGGAATATTCCCGTGCTTCTTGGGCGGGTTGGTGTCGCGTTTGGTGTCGAGGGCGCGCAGGGCGGCGATGAGTTTGGGGCGGGTATCGCGGGGTTCGATGATGGCGTCCACCCAGCCGCGTTCGGCGGCGATGTAGGGGTTGGCGAAGCGCGCGCGGAACTCCTCCACTTTTTCGCGGCGGAGTTTCTCGGAGTTTTCCGTCTTCTGGAGTTCGCGACGGTAGACGATGTTGACGGCGCCCTCGGGGCCCATCACGGCGATTTCCGCCGTCGGGTAGGCATAGTTGATGTCGGTGCGGATGTGTTTGGAGGACATCACGCAGTAGGCGCCGCCGTAGGCCTTGCGGGTGATGACGGTAATCTTGGGGACGGTGGCTTCCGCGAAAGCATAAAGCAGCTTCGCGCCGTGGCGGATGATGCCGCCAAATTCCTGCTGGGTGCCGGGGAGAAATCCCGGAACGTCTTCGAAAGTGATCAGGGGAATATTGAACGCATCGCAGAAGCGCACGAAGCGCGCGCCCTTGTCGGAGGCGTTGATGTCGAGGCAGCCGGCAAGCACGGCGGGCTGGTTGGCGACGATGCCCACGCTCTGGCCGCCCAGCCGGGCGAAGCCCACGACGAGATTCTTCGCGAAGTGCTCGTGGACCTCGAGAAAGTAGCCTTCGTCCACCACGCGGTGGATGATGTCCTTGATGTCGTAAGGCTGGTCGGACTCGGTAGGGACGAGCGCCTGGAGCGCCTCGTCGCGCCGGTCTACGGGATCGTTCGAATCGAGGCGCGGCGGGTCCTCGCGGTTGTTCTGCGGCATGAAGGAGAGCAGTTCGCGGATCAGCGCCAGGCAATCGGGATCGTCCCGGGTGATGAAGTGCGCGACGCCGCTCGTCGAGTTGTGGGTCAACGGACCGCCGAGTTCTTCTTTGGTGACCTCTTCGTGCATGACGGTCTTGATGACGTCCGGGCCGGTCACGAACATGTAGCTGGATTTTTCGACCATCAAAATGAAGTCCGTGATGGCGGGAGAATAAACTGCGCCGCCGGCACAGGGGCCCATCACCGCGGAGATCTGGGGAATGACGCCGGAGGCAAGGGTGTTGCGCAGGAAGATGTCGGCATAGCCGGCAAGAGACGCCACGCCTTCCTGAATACGTGCGCCGCCCGAATCATTCAGGCCCACGACCGGCGCGCCCACCTTCATGGCCAGGTCCATCACCTTGCAGATCTTGGCGGCGTTGGCCTCGCTGAGCGAGCCGCCAAAGATGGTGAAGTCCTGCGCGAAAGCGTACGCCGGGCGGGCGTTGATCCGCCCGTATCCGGAGACGACGCCGTCACCGGGGACGCGCTGCTCCGGCATGCCGAAGTCCTGGCAGCGGTGCTCGACGAGCCGGTCAAGCTCTTCGAAGGTTCCTTCATCAAACAAGAGTTCGAGCCTCTCGCGCGCCGAGAGCTTGCCCTCCGCGTGCTGGCGCGCGCGGCGCTCCCCGCCCCCTCCGGCTTCGGCCTGGGCGTTGCGGCGACGAAGCTCCTCGAGTTTTTCCTGCAATGTCATGAGAATTGAGTGATGGTGTGATTGAGTGATTGAGCGATTTTGCGACACGAATTCACGTCTTCATTCACTCCATCACTCAATCTCTCAATCCTGCAATTTCCTTGATTCCGCACCATTCCTCGCAAGCGATGATGGAATTGGTCGGGCGTTTGGGGTCGTACTTGACGCTGGCGATCTGCCCGGAGAGGCCACGAGCCGCAGCGGCGAGACTCGCCAGCGCTGAGATATCCTGCGCTGCTTCGTAGGTGACGCCACCCACTTCGTAGTGATAGAGGATCAGGCGGCCTTGGCCGGACGACGAATCTGCATCCATGAAGTCCACGACGTGGCCCAGAGCGATTCGGCCGCGGCGGTGGACATCCAAGCGGCGCAGGCGCTCGATCTCCTCGGGGCTCTTCTTACGCCACTGCCGCGCATAGGAGACCATCCAGGCAGCAAGCCCCGCCACTGCGGCTGCAGCAGCCAGGCCCAGCGTGAGGCGCGCCCCGGGATTCACTGGACTTTTGCCTTCTCCCAATCCTTCAGGAACTGATCGAGCCCCTTATCCGTCAAGGGGTGCTTGAACAACTGATCAAAGACCTTGTAGGGCATGGTGGCCACGTCCGCGCCGGCCTTCGCCGCATCGACGATATGCAGCGGATGGCGGAGCGATGCGGCCAGCACCTGCGTCTTATAGCCATAGTTGCGGTAGATCGTCACGATGTCGCGGACGAGATCCATGCCGACATGCGAGATATCGTCAAGCCTGCCGAGGAAGGGGCTGACGTAGGTCGCTCCCGTCTTGGCCACCAGCAACGCCTGCGAAGCCGAAAACACCAGCGTGCAGTTCACCTTGATCCCATCGCCCACCAGGCACTTCCCGGCCTTGAGCCCGGCCTTGGTGGTCGGGACCTTCACCACCACCCAGGGATGGAGCTTGGCCAGTTCGCGGCCCTGCGTGCACATCCCTTCAGTGTCCGTGGCGGTGACTTCGGCACTCACCGGCCCTCGCACGATTTCACAGATTTCGATGACTCGCTGTTTGAACTCCGCACCCTCCTTGGCGACGAGAGTCGGGTTGGTGGTGACCCCGTCCAACAGGCCGATGCTTACGGCCTCGCGGATTTCGTCCAGATTGGCAGTATCCAGAAAGAATTTCACAGCACACTCCTTTCAAGGCGCTTGCCCGAGGGAAACCTTGCCAATTATAGCATCGTGCTCCCGCCGGGAGGGAGAGGCTCCGGGCCAGGGGCGATGGGTGACCGCTCAGCGCGTTTCGACGCTCTCCTCCTCTGAAGGTACACTTTCATTGTTCGCCAGGTCGAGAGCCGTGACGCGGTAGAAGTATTGCCGCCCTTCGGCGACCGAAGTGTCACGGAAGATCGGCGTTCTCACGATTTCCTGATTCACCTTCCGCGTGGGCGTACTCCCTTCGCGCCGGTACACGTTGTAGCCGGCGAGGTCCGGCTCGGGACTCGCGGTCCAGACCAGTTCCACGGCCTGCGAAGTGTAAACCACGCTCAAGCCGGTGGGCGCGGCCGGGGGAAACGTGTCGCGCGGGGTGATCTCCGCCAAAGGCGACTTCTCTCCCTCGGCGGTCTCGGTGCCGACTTTCATCAAGGCCGCGACTTTGTAGGCATAGGTGTGGCCGAATTCGAAGTCCGTATCACGGAAAGTCGTGGCGGGGGTTTCACCGATCTTCACATAAGAGCCCGGCTGCCCGGTGTGACGATAGACGCGGTAAGCAGAGACCCCGGAAGCGGGCTCGCCGCTCAGCGCGCTCGCTGGCGGTTTCCAAGTCAATTCCACGGCGTGCTCGGTCGCGACCACGCGCAGGTCTTGCACGGCAAGGGGAACATCGAGAAGGGTCATCCGGACGATGTTGGAAAGGTCGCTCTCGAATGCGCGCCCTCGCCAACCACGCGTCAGCGTGCGCACCGCAATCAGCAACGTCTTCCCCCGCTGCTCCGGGAATTCAGGCTCGGTGAGGCTGATGGGGTAGACGACCTTGACGTTCTTCGCCAGCCTGGCAAACTCCTCGGCGCTCACCGTAAGCCAAGGCTGGAGGGCATTGGTGGAGGCCGGGGGCGGCTGGCCCGCGGGAAAGAGGGCGCGGAGAATCTCGACTTCCTGCGGTTTGGTGAGGCGCTCGCCGTCGGCGGCGAGTTGCGGGGCAGTGAAACGGAGGGTAAGGGTCCGGCTGGACTGCGCGACCGTGAGGTCCGCGACGCGTCTCGGCTGCTCAACGCGCGGCGGACGCGGCGGGCCTTGGACGCCGCAGGCGCAAAGCCACAACGCGCTCGACAAGGAGAGGAGGAGGTGGGAATGGCGAGAGGAATCGCCTCGACGAGGTGCGTCGCTCACAGGATGTACCGGCTGAGGTCCTGATCCTTGACGATATCGGCCAACTGCTTGCGGACGTACTCGGCTTCGATGCGGACGATCTTCTTTTTCAGGTCCGGGCCCTCGAAGGAAATCTCGTCCAGCAGCTTTTCCATGATGGTGTGCAGGCGGCGCGCGCCGATATTCTCCGTCTGCTCGTTCACCACGGCCGCAAACCGGGCGACTTCCTCCAGGGCCTCGTCGCTGAACGAGAGCTTGATGCCCTCGGTCTCGAGCAGAGCCGCGTACTGCTTCACCAGGGCGCTCTTCGGTTCCGTCAGGATACGGATGAAATCGTCCACCGTCAGCGTGTGCAGCTCGACGCGGATGGGGAAGCGCCCCTGGAGCTCGGGAATCAGATCGGAGGGTTTGCTGACGTGAAAGGCCCCGGCGGCGACGAAGAGAATGTGGTCGGTGCGCACCATGCCGTAGCGTGTGTTGACCGTCGTGCCCTCGACGATGGGCAGAATATCCCGCTGCACGCCCTCGCGGCTGACGTCCGGCCCATGGCCACGTTCGCGGCCGGCAATCTTGTCGATCTCGTCGATGAAAATGATGCCGGACTGCTCGGCGCGCTCGACGGCCGTGCGCGTCACCTGGTCCATGTCGATGAGTTTGTTCTCCTCTTCCTGAATCAGGTAATCCATCGCCTCGCCGACGCGCATGCGGCGTTTTTTCGTTCGTTGCCCGAACAAGCCGGGCAGCATGTCCTTGATGTTGATGTCCATCTCCTCGATGCCCTGCGAGGAGATGATTTCAAAGGAGGGGAAGCTGCGCTCGCGGACGTCAACCTCCACTTGCCGGTCGTCCAGCTTGCCCTCGCGAAGCTGGGCGCGGAGTTTTTCCCGAGTTCGCTGGAACTGCTCGCGGTGGCGCTCGTCTTCCTCGGTCGACGAATGGTCGCCGCGCGGGGGAGGGAGCGGTGGGAGGAGCAGGTCCAGCAGGCGCTCCTCGGCGTTCTGCTCGGCCTTCTCGGCCACTTCCTCGAGTTTCTCTTCGCGCACCATGTCGATGGAGATTTCCACCAGGTCGCGCACCATGGATTCTACATCGCGCCCGACGTAGCCTACCTCCGTGAAGCGCGAGGCCTCGACCTTGAGGAACGGCGAATTCGCCAGCCGGGCGAGGCGCCGGGCGATCTCCGTCTTGCCCACGCCGGTCGGGCCGATCATGATGATGTTCTTGGGAAGAATTTCCTCAGCGAGTTCCGCCGAGAGCTTTTGCCGGCGGATGCGGTTGCGCAGCGCGACGGCGACGGAGCGCTTGGCCTCTGGCTGGCCGACCACATGCTTGTCGAGTTCCGTCACAATCTGGCGGGGAGTCAGTTCGTCAAGCCCGGCTGCGGTCTCGACGCTTTCGGGCAGGTAAAAGACCATAAGGAATTTCGCTTTCTAACGAGGGTTGCCCTGGAGCTCCTCGATGTGGATCTGATTGTTGGTGAAGATGCAGATTTCGCCCGCCAGCATCATGGCTTCCTGGACGATTTCGCGCGGGCTGAGTTGGGTGTGCTTGGCGAGAGCGCGGGCGGCGGCGAGCGCATAAGGGCCGCCAGAGCCGATGGCCACGATTCCGTCATCGGGCTCGATGACGTCGCCGGTTCCACTCACCAGGAACGTGCTCTTTTCGTCGGCGACGAGCAGCAGCGCTTCGAGATGGCGCAGGGCGCGGTCGGTGCGCCAGTCTTTGGCCAGTTCGACGACGGCGCGGTTCAGGTTGCCGTGATACTCCTCGAGTTTCTGCTCGAAGCGCGCAAAGAGCGAAAGCGCGTCGGCGGTGGAGCCCGCGAAGCCAGCCAGGACTTTGTCGCCCGCCAGGCGGCGGATCTTCCGCGCCTTCTGCTTGACGATACTCTCTCCCATCGTTACCTGGCCGTCGCCGCCCATCGCCAGCAGGTTCCCCCGGCGGACGCACAGGATTGTGGTTCCGTGAAAAGACGCCTTGCTCAAGAAGCCTCCGATGAATTCATTATAGCAGAGAGCCGCAGTCTCAGCCGCCGGGTGTGAAGTAATTGGCCGGGTGAGCCGTGTTGTATTCGGCGGAGTTTCGGTAAACCTCCGAATATCGGTCGCCGTTCAGATACCGCGTGACGTGCATGGGTGTCTGAATGCCTTGGAAATCCCGGAAATCGCCATAAACTTCCGCGAACTCTTCCCATTCGCCGGTCTGGGGATTCGGCAGGCGATAGTCGATGCGGACGGGGAGATGTTTCACAGCATGGACGAAGAGCTTCACGTGGACCTGCTGGGCGTCTGTGATCTCCACGATGCGAACCGGAAGGTTGTCTATGAAATCGCTCCCGCCGGCTTGCGCCAGCACGCCGGGCTCATGGATGAGCTGCCGCAGCAGGCCCTCGTAACCGTACCGCGTGGCGATACGCCAGCGGCGGATCTGCTCGGCGGGCTGCCCGATCAAACCGTAGCGGTCCAATTCCCAGCCGCGCTCGCCGTCGTTGAAGAGAATTACCGGTTTGTCTTTGCCGTAGGAGAAGCGGCGCTTGTCCGGGAACTCCACCGTGCTCTCAAAGGGCGCGAAGCCCGCGGTGACGCCCTCGGAGATCGCGAAGATTCGGCCCCGCGTCGTCTGGCTTTTTGCCTGTAGGAATGCCGGACCTCCCAGTGCCCCAATGGTTTGGTCCAAGAGCTCCTGGGCCTTCGGGTCGACTCTCGAGGGCAGGGCCGACGGCGGGGCGGACTTCGGCTCGGATTCCGGGCCGGGAGCCTGCGCGCGGAGTATTGGGCAGTGAGCAATCACCAGAAAGCAGAGGGTTGCAAGCACACACTGCCAGCTCGTTGGTGCCCACCGCCGGCTAGCGACCGCTTTCCGCTTATCCACAGAGCACGCTCCCACCGTTCACGTTCAGAATCTCCCCGGTCATATAGGATGCCATATCGGAGGCAAGGAATAGGATAGGCATGGCGACTTCTTCCGGCCTTGCCAGCCGGCGGAGGGGGATGGTTCCGAGGACCTTCCGGAACTCACGCCGATTGCGCACCACCGGCGTGCACATCTCCGTGTCCACCCAGCCGGGAGCGACGCAATTCACCAGGATGCCGTGCGGGGCGAGTTCCGCCGCCAGACCCTTCACGAGGCTGATGGCGCCGCCTTTGCTCGCGCCGTAATGGCTGTGGAATGCCTCGCCACGCTGCCCGGCCGTCGAGGAAATCACGATGATCCGCCCCGAATGCTGGCGGATCATCTGAGGGACAGCATAGCGGATCACCGAGTAGACGCCTTTCAGGTTGACTTCGATCATCTCGTCCCACTGCCGCTCGCTCAGGCGCTCGATGGGTGCGGGGTCGGCATTCCAGATTCCGGCGTTGGCCACGAGAATGTCGACCCGGCCGAAGCGCCGGACGACTTCTCCCACCAGTCGCTTGGCGTCAGCCATCTTGGCGACATTGGCTTGAACGGCAATCACGTTGCCGGCGGGCGCACCGCTTGTGTCGACAACCGCCCGCGCGGCGACGGCTGCCTTCCGATAGCTGAACACCACACGAGCACCCGCGGCCGCGAGGAGCTTCACTGCCGCCGCGCCGATCCCGCGCGAGCCGCCGGTCACGATGGCAACTTGGTTCTTCAGGCAAATCTGCATGGGTTCAATTGAGCGATTGAGTGATTTAGTGATTTAGCGATCGGAACTTATTTGGTAGTTCTGTGGATCGCATATGATCCGGTAAGGCCCCCTTCAATCACCCAATCACTAGATCGCCATATCGCTAAATCACAAAATCACTGAATCATTGAATCGCCCGATGACTCAATCACTCCGCGGGTTTCTTGAACCGAGAGAGAATCTGATTCCGCACGCGCTCCGCCAGGCTGTTCACGTCGCCGCCGGCAAGGCCCTCTGTCGGGATGGGGGGGTGAATGATCATCTCCACGTGACCCGGCCGGACGTGAACCGTGTCCGGCTTCAACACCTCGCGCGTTCCGTTCAGAGTGACCGGCGTGACGGGCACGCCGGAGAGAATCGCCAGCCGGAAGGCGCCGGACTTGAAGGGCAGAATCTCGCCCGTGCGACTGCGTCCGCCTTCCGGGAACACCGCCACGGGATAGCCCTCACGAATTTTCCGGACCGCTTCGCCAAGACTCCGGCGCGCCTCTCCGGGGCGGTCGCGAACCACGGCGATATGACCCGACCGGCGCAGGTGCCAGCCCATAAACGGGTAGCGGAAAAGTGAGCGTTTAGCAATGAAGCGAAACTGGAAAGGTAAGTGAACCAGCAATACGGGAATATCTATGGAGCTCTGGTGGTTCACGCAGAGGATCATCGGCGTGTTCGTCAGGTTGCGGACGTGCTCCAGGCCTTCGACCGTCACCCGGACGCGGCTGGTTTTGAGGATCAGCCGCGACCAGATACGCGCGCAGCCGTGCTGCCAGCGCCCGTGGGAATCGAAGAGCGAGCCGCCGAGCGACAGCGTTCCCATGAAAGCTGTATAGAGATAGATGAGGTTGTTGGTGATCAGGAGCGAGCGGAGATAGCTGAGCGACTCCTTGCCGCTGGCGGTGGTCGGGGTTTTCTTTTCCGAGATGGCGGAAGGGGTTTCCATGCCTGCTTCACGCCCCTGCGCCGAGGCCTCGCCCGGCGGGCTGCCTGAAATCCAACTTTCGGCCCTCCAGCGATTTTTTGAGCGCGCCCACCAGGAAGAGAGAGCCCGCGGCCAGCACGACGTCCTCCGGCGCGCTGGACCTGCAAGCTCGCGCCAGGGCCGTCGCCGGTTCAGGTTCCAGGATGATGTGCTCGGGACGGTAGCGGGCGGCGGCGAGAATCTCCTCCGGCGAGGCCGCGCGCGCCTGCTCCGGCTGCGTCAGATAGACTTCCACGGCCAGGGGGAACAGGATCTCGCTGATTTCGCCAATCGCCTTGTCGCGCATGGTCGCGTAGACCAGGCGGAGCGCCTTGCCCGCCAGATGCTCGCGGACGAAAGAGGCGACTTCGCGGGCTCCCGCGGGATTGTGCGCACCGTCGAGCAGAACGAGAGGACGCTCGTGAATCGCCTCGAGGCGGCCCGGCCAGGAGGCGCGCCGCAAGCCTTCGAGGATCGCTTGGCGCGGAATTCCCAAACCTTCCCGACGGAGCTGCCAGGCGGCGGCGACTGCGGCGGCGGCGTTTTCCACCTGAAACCTGCCGAGCAAGGGTGAAATCAGGTTCGCGAAGAGATCGCCGTTCACCGCGCAGTCGAACTCGTAGCGCCCCTGGCGGCTGCGGAGATTGAACGCGCGCGCGAGGCTGGGGGTTTCGACAAGGGGCGCGCCGAGCGCGGCACACCGCTGCCGGATTACTTCTGCCGCTTCCGCCTGCGTGCAGGAGCTCACCACGGGCCGTCCAGGCTTGATGATTCCGGCTTTCTCCGCGGCGATGGCCGCGAGCGTGTCACCCAGGAATTCCTGGTGGTCGAAGTCGATATTGGTGATAACGGCTACGCGCGGTTCGGTGACGTTCGTGGCATCGAGCCTCCCGCCCATGCCCACCTCGAGTACGGCGAAATCCGCACCCGCCAGCGCGAAGTGGAGAAAGGCGGTCGCGGTCAGGAATTCAAAGAAGCTGGGGCGGAAATCCAGGGCGCCCTCCGCCAGCAGACGGTCCACGATGTCGCGCACTTGAGTGAATGAGGTGGCGAAATCCTCGTCGGAGATTTCCGCGCCGTTGATGCGAATCCTTTCGTTGACCCGCACCAGGTGTGGCGACGTGTAGAGACCCGTGCGATAGCCGGCCTGCTGGAGGATGCTCGCCAGGATTGCCGAAGTGGAGCCCTTGCCGTTCGTTCCCGCCACGATGGCCGCGGGATATCGTCGGTGGGGGTTGCCGAGCCTGTCCAGGATGGCCGTAATGGCTTCCAGGCCGAACTTGGCACCGCGTAGCTCGTGTCCCAACGCGGTGAGGTATTGCAGACACTCGTGATACGTCATGAATACGAAACTCGAAATTGGAAAACCGAAACTCGGAACTGGAATTTAGAAACTAGAAATTGCAAATGGAAGCCGGCATCTTCCTTGCGCGTTCCGCTCCATCGGTTGTAATCGTTTCAATCACTCAATCGCACAATCACTCAATGACTCAACCGCTCAGGCGTTGTTCCACGCCCCCAGGATGTCCAGCGAGCGGGCCAGATAGCTCTTGAGCTCCTTGCGCGGGACGATCGCATCCAGCATGCCGTGCTCGAGGAGAAACTCCGAGCGCTGGAACCCTTCGGGCAACTTCTGCTTGATGGTTTGCTCGATGACCCGCGGCCCGGCAAAGCCGATCAAGGCGCCGGGCTCCGCGATGTTCAGATCGCCGAGCATAGCGTAGCTGGCCGTCACGCCGCCGGTGGTGGGGTCCGTCAGCACGGAAATATACGGCTTGCGGATCTCATCCAAACGCGCCAGCCCGGCACTAATCTTGGCCATCTGCATCAGGCTGATGGCGCCTTCCATCATGCGTGCGCCGCCCGAGCAGGAGACAATCACCAGTGGCAGCTTCTTCGCGATGCAGCGGTCAATGGCCCGGGTGATTTTCTCGCCCACCACGGCGCCCATGCTCCCGCCAATAAAGTTGAATTCCATGGCGCTGGCGATTAGCGGCTTGCCTTCCAGCAGCCCTTCGCCGGTAATTAGGGCGTCTTTCACCCCGGTTTTTTTCTCGGCCTTCTTCAAACGCTCGCGATAGCTCTTGGTGTCGTGAAAGGCCAGCGGGTCGGTCGAGGCGAGGCCGGCGTCGTATTCGGTGAAGCGGCCGTCGTCGAAGATCATTTCCAGGCGGGCGCGGGCGCTCATTTTGAAGTGGTAATTGCACTTGGGACAACAGTGCAGGCTGGACTCAATGTCTTTCTTCCAGATGATCTGCTTGCAGCCATCGCACTTGACCCAAAGACCTTCGGTCTGGACGCGCTTTTCCTGCGGGACTTCGAGCGCTTTCTTCTCTCGCCGAAACCAAGTCATGGGGCCCTCAATACTCGATCCCGCGCTGCGCAGCGATGCCCTTCTGATAGGGATGTTTAACCTCGCGCATTTCGGTGACGAGGTCGGCACATTCCACGAGGGAAGGGTGCGCATTCCGCCCCGTGAGGATCACATGCACCATCTCCGGTTTCTGTCTCAAGACCTGCACGACCTTCTCTGCGTCCAGCATCTTATAGCTGATGGCGTAATTGATCTCATCCAGAATCACCAGGTCGAACTCGCCGGAGAGGATCTTCTCGCTCGCAAACCGCCAGGCCTCTTCCACCAGGCGGACATCCTCGGGCTCCGGCTTCTCCGCGCCGACTTTCACGAAACCGCGTCCCATGGGAAGAATCTGCAAGCGATCTTCCCCCAGCAAGCGCGCGGCGTCCAACTCGCCGTAATGCCAGGACCCTTTGATGAACTGCACCATCAACACTTTCAGTCCCTGGCCGACCGCCCGGAACGCGGTTCCGAGCGCCGCGGTGGTTTTCCCCTTTCCCGGCCCGGTGTGGACGATGATCAGGCCTTTGCGCGTTTCACCCAAGTCTACCTCACCGCGGAGCGCCCGGCTAGTGCCGTTCCAACGATCCGGAGCTGTGCATTCCGGTCCATGCACCAACCTCCTCCGCATGCTGCCGGCTAGCGAGGACTGGTCTATCCAGTTGGAACGGCGCTAGCGCGGATAGGGAAACCCCCGCAAAATCGTAAAGCCGCGATAGATCTGCTCGAGCAGCAAAGTCCGCGCCCAGTCGCTCGTGAGCGTCAGGCGCGAGAGGGAAAGCAACAGGTCGGCCCGCTCGCGGAAGGCTGCGGACAAGCCGTCCGGCCCGCCCACCAGGAACGCGACCTCGCGCGTTCCGTGCACGGCTCGCTGCCCGAGCCACTCGGCGAACTCTTCGGAGGTCCACTCGCGCCCGCGCACGTCCAGGACTACTTTCGAACTGCCTTTCAGCCTCTCGATCCAGCGCCGCTCCGTGGGAGACAGTTTCCGTCCGCCGACGCTTGACCGGCGCTGCGATGACATTTCCTGGACGGTGATCTCGTTGAAGCGGGCGATGCGGGCGGCGTAATCCTCCTGCAGCACGCGCAAGTGCTCGTCCTTGGTCTTGCCTTCCCAGATGACTCGAATCCGCATGTATTCTCCGCGACCGCTGCTGGCCCAGCCTGCGGGGGGCGGCATTGCAGCCACCCCGGGCCTCAGTCGCTAGATCTCTGCCTCCGCCACGGCAATGCGCTTGGCGTTCTTCCAGAGCCGTTCGAGTTCGTAAAAGTGGCGCGCCTGCGAAGAGAAGATGTGCACGACGAAACTCAGGTAGTCGAGCAAAATCCACTCGGCGCGCGAATACCCCTCCACGTGAGCGGGGGGGAGCCCGGACTTCTCGAGTTCCTCGACCACGCCATTGCAGATGGCCTGGGTATGCCGCGTCGAGGTCCCGGTGCAGATCAGGAAATAATCGGTGAACGAGCAGATTTCCTTCAGTTCGAGAACGTCCAGGTCGAGGGCCTTCCGGTCGAGGGCCGCGCGAACCGCTTGGCGAAGATGCGGCGTCATCATCGTTTTGACCCCGGCGAAGCGGGGCGGTACAGGCCCTCCTTCAGAATATATTGTTCCACAAGCGGGGGAACAAGGCCAGTCACCCGGCGCCCGGCACGGACCGCCTCGCGGATGTCGCGCGAAGCGACCGGGACATCCACGCCCCGCAAGACGACGAGTGAAGTCCGCCGCATCCTCACCACCGCGCCCGAACTGCTTGGGCTCTTCGCGGGCAGAAGGTCCCGCGGAATCGTCTCCCAGATCTTCTGCTCGGGAAATCCTGGCCGCGAAACCACGATAAAGTTCACCGCGCCCAACAATCGGCGGTAGTCCTTCCAGTGCGGCAGGTCCAGAAACGCGTCGGCGCCGATCAGGAAGAACAAGCGGTGCGGAGCGCCGAGCGAGCGCTTTGCCGCGCGCACTGTCTCCACGGAATAGTGCGGACGCGCGTCGGCCCGTGGCGCCTCGAGTGGGGAGGGAACAAACCGTGCATCGCTCGCGCAGGCCAGCGCCACCATCGCGAAGCGATGAGGGAAGGAAGTCAGCCGGTTGTGCACCTTGTGCGGAGGATTTCCCGAGGGCACGAAAAGGATCCGGTCGAGGTGAAACTGGCGCGCCGCGGCGCGGGCCGCCTGCACATGACCGGAGGGGATGGCATCGAACGTTCCGCCGAAGAGTGCGATGTTCACTAGAGGGCTAGTCCTATGGACGGTTTGGACGCGCGGTTTCAATTTCCTGGCCGGGTCCTGCCTCATCCGCCGTGGGGCTCGGTCGGGGGATTTGCTCGAGCCTCGCCCAGACCGCCCGCAGTAGTTCGTCGAGCCCTTCGCCTGTCGTCGAAGAGATTTCGTACAGAGGCCGGCCTTGCTCTCGGCAGAACTCCCGCAGCGCGAAGAGGCGGTCTCCTTCGCCGGCGGCGTCGAGGCGCGAGGCGACCAGCAGCATCGGCTTGGCGGCCACGGTGGGGCTGAAACTCGCCAGCTCTTTCAGAATCGTCTCGTAGTCCTCAAGCGGGTCGCGGCCCGAGTGCTCCGCCACGTCGATCAGGTGCAGCAGCAGACGCGTGCGCTCCACGTGTTTCAGGAAGCGTGTGCCGAGCCCGCGGCCCGCGTGAGCCCCGGCGATGAGCCCCGGAATGTCCGCCATGACGAAGGAGCGCTCCGGGTCAAGGGCCACCACACCCAGACAGGGCTCGAGCGTGGTGAAGGGGTAATCCGCGATCTTCGGGCGCGCGGCGCTGAGCCGGGAAATCAAGGTGGATTTCCCCACGTTCGGGAAGCCGACCAGTCCCACATCGGCGAGGAGCTTCAGTTCGAGGCGCAGGTTTTTCTCTTCGCCGGGTTTTCCCGGCTCGAATTTTCGCGGGGCCTGGTTCGTCGAGGTGGCGAACCGCGCGTTGCCTCGCCCGCCTTTCCCTCCTTGCGCAGCGACGGCGCGCTGGTTCGGAGCCGCGAAGTCCCAGAGCTTTTCGCCCGTCGCCTCGACCCAGACAACCGTACCCACAGGAATCTGGATGACAAGGTCTTCGCCGTCTTGGCCGTGGCGGTTGGAACCCTCACCGTGCCCGCCGCGATCGGCGCGGAATTCGCGGTTGTAGCGAAACTTGAGGAGCGTATTGAGATGTTCGGTGCTCTCGAGATAAACGCTGCCGCCTCGCCCGCCGTCGCCACCGCTCGGGCCCCCGCGCGGCACAAACTTCTCGCGGCGGAAGGCCACGCAGCCGTTGCCGCCCCCTCCACCCGCCACGAGGATTTTGGCTTCGTCAATAAACATCGGGGTTCGGGACTCGGGGTTCGGGTTTCGGAAGATTCTCAGGGTTTGCGAACACCGAATCTCGAAATCCGGATCCCGAAGAGAGGCGGCCAGAAACAACAGAAGGGGCGGGGCGTGTCGTCAAGCGACGGACGCCCTCACCGAGGGCAGGTCAGTTTGCCGAGGGAACCAGGATGTGCACGAAGCGGCCCATGCGGCCCTTGTCCTCGAACCGCACAACCCCCGACACCTTGGCGAACAGCGTGTCGTCCTTGCCCCGACCGACGTTGTCTCCGGGCTTCAGCGGCGTCCCGCGCTGGCGAACCAGAATGGACCCGCCGGAGACGAGCTGGCCATCGAACCGCTTCACGCCCAGCCGCTGGGCGTTCGAGTCGCGCCCGTTTCGTGAACTCCCCAAGCCCTTCTTGTGAGCCATATCTTGATGCCTCGAATCTCTTGAGCCTCGGGCGCCGTCGGCTCAGGCCGTGACGATGTCCTTGATGAGGACTTCGGTGAACGCCTGCCGATGCCCGGTCGTCCGGCGATACTGTTTCTTGCGTTTGTACTTGAGAACGCGAATTCTCGGAGCGCGATCGTTGCGCAGAATCACGCCCTTGACCTTGGCGCTCTCGACGAGCGGCGTGCCTAAGGTCAGGTTCTGTTTGCGAACGGCCAATACGTGGTTAAACTCCACGCCTGCGCCCGGCTCGCCCGGCAAGCGCTCGACGCGGACCACTTCTCCGGGTGATGCTTTGTATTCCTTGCCGCCAGTGCGGAAAATCGCGTACATTCAGTTGCCTCTTTCGGGGATGCTCGAAACCATCATTATAGCGACCCGCCGCTACCTTGTCAACGAAGTGATTCCAGGTGGGTTAATGGCGCTTGGGGCCGGAAGGAGGTTCACTTTTCGTCTCCGGCATGGGCGGTTCGGCCAGGCCCCCTGAAGATTCAGGTGGAAAGCAACACCACGGCAATCAGCGCGCAGACGACTCCCGCCCCCTGCAGCAGGTTGATCGATTCGTGGAGGATGATGGGGGCGACCAGGACTATTACGAGCGGGTAAAGTGCCGTCAGCGGTGCCACGATGGAGGCCTTTCCACCACTCTTCATGGCAGCAAAAAGTGCCCAGGCGCCCAGCGCGTTGAACACCCCGCTCAGCAGTGCCCAGCTCAGGCTGCGAGTCGAATAACTGAACACTTCGCGGCCCGGATAGAGGAACGGCTGCAAGACGAGGAAGCCCACCACCAGCCAGATGAGTGACGATTCCGCCGAAATGTAGTTGGTGGAGAGCTTCTGCAGCAGGCCGACGACGCCCCAGGCGACCAGCACCACGGCCGCGTACCAGAACCAGGGAGGAAGATGCATCGCGCTCCGCTCAGGTCGAAATCGAAAAAATCACAATGGCCACGGCGGCGAAGCCGAGGCCGACCACTTGCAGCCAGGTCAGGCGCTCGCGCAGGATGGTGACGGCCAGCGCCACGGTGATCATCGGATAGAGCGAGCTGGCCGCGGTAATCACCGCGGTGTTTCCGCCCGCGCGGAAAGCCGCAAAAAACGCCAGCCCGCCGATGCCGGACAGCACGCCATTCGACACCGCGTAGAAAATCCCCTTGCCGCTCCTCTCCATCTTGAACCGGCGGGCAAGAAGCAGCGCCGCCGCCACCGGCACGGTTCCGAAAGTGAAGATGAACTGCATCGTGTCGGCGGGGATTTCGTTTGAGCCCAGCTTCGAGAGCATCGCCCAGGCACCCCAGGATAGAACGCAGAGGAGCGAATACCAGAACCAGCGGGCTTTCAGCGTAGCCAGTGTGGGCATCGTAAGTCGCCGCCGCGAGCGGCCGGCGCGCGATTATAGCCTGAATTTCCCCGGAGCTTGCAGTGGCAAATGGTTTCTGAGGCTGGCGCAAGTCCGCCCGATTCTGGGAGGCTGCGATTATCGGACGCGCGTGGCTTGGTGAAGGTATCCGGATTCAATAAGTGGCGCGGCCGCCGCTTACGTCATAGCACTGGCCGGTGACGAAGCTCGCGTCGTCCGAGGCGAGGAAGTGGACCACAGCGGCCACCTCCTCGGGGCGTCCCACGCGTCCCATAGGAATCTTGCTGGCCATGTAGTCAATCTGCTGCTGGGTGAGCTGTTTCAGAATCGGTGTCTCAATCACCGCCGGCGCCACAGCGTTCACATAGACTCCCTGGCTCACCACTTCTTTGGCCAACGCTTTGGTGAAGCCGATCACCGCGGCCTTTGCGGATGAGTAGGGAACCAGGCCGGGGTTGCCTTCCTTTCCCGCGATCGAGGCCACGTTCACGATGCGGCCGTAGCGGCGCCCGATCATGTAGGGCAAGACCGCTTTCGAGCACAAATAGACGCTCTTCGCGTCCACGGCCATCACCTGGTCCCATTCGGCTTCACTCACTTCGAGGAGTGGGGCATTCTTACCGGCGATGCCCGCATTGTTCACCAGGATGTCCACTCGGTCGAATTCGTTAAGAACTCGGTCGCGCATCGCTTCCACTTCCGCGGCGCGCGAGACATCGCAGCGGATGGCGACAGAACGCCGCCCCAGCGCCCCGATACGCTCGGCCACGGCATCGGCAAGGGGCTGAACCAAGTCCACCACCGCGACGTCGGCTCCGGCCGCGGCGAACCGCATCGCGATGGCTTCGCCAATGCCTTGCCCGGCTCCGGTGACGATTGCAATGCGATCAGTAAGATTCATCATGAATGCCTCTTTGATGATTTGCGGCAGGCCTCCTCTTTGTGATTCACTCTCGCCCGCCGCGCGGCCTATGAGTGCGCAACGCGGGGCAGAGAAATAATGTCGCAGCGCGCCTCAGGAGGCCGCTGCAT
The DNA here is from genome assembly GCA_020072905.1 of Terriglobia bacterium. Lineage (GTDB taxonomy): Bacteria > Acidobacteriota > Terriglobia > UBA7540 > UBA7540 > JAIQGB01. Next base: position 18,172 of record JAIQGB010000014.1, read on the forward strand.
AGCGTAACCCTAATTTGAGCAGAGATTCAATCCACAGGCCTCCAGGTGGCGTCCTGTACGACGCAGGGCGGCATCGAAGACTGGCGCCTGGAGACTGGACGACCTCGCCCGGTGCTTGCCCGTGGAGATGCCCGTGGCGCGAACTGCGCACTCGTTGGGCCACTGGCAATGCCGAGCCACTGCGAGTAGAGTATTCGCTTTCCAGCCGACCTGCGCTCGGCATCGCCAGGCCCCGAGAAGGCTGGACAAAGCCGCCGGAACAGTGTCCGGCGAGCGCGGCGGATGGAATGTCAAAACGTTCTCATCGTGGGGACCCTGGAGGGCGCAGATGAAGATTACCGAAGTGCGCACGCGCGCGGTGGAATGGCGGGGCAAGACGGTGCCGCCGCAGCCGCATTTCTGCACCAATCCCGCGGACCTGCTCGATATGCCGATCGACGCCATGGGGGCGTTCCGCTTTCATAGCTGGCTGATCGTGGAAGTCAAATCGGACACGGGCGAGGTGGGCATCGGGAATGCCGCCCTCGCGCCGCGCGTCACCAAGCAGCTCATCGATCTCTATCTGCAGCCGATCTTGCTCGGACAGAACCCCTTTGATTCCGAGTATCTCTGGCAGACCATGTACCGGCGCACGATGGCTTTCGGGCGGAAGGGCATCGGCATGGTGGCGATCAGCGCCGTGGACATCGCCATCTGGGACCTTCTGGGCAAGGCGTTAAAGCAGCCGGTTTTTCGCCTGCTGGGAGGGAAGACGAAGCAGAAAATTCCGGTCTATGCGAGCCGCCTCTACAGCCAGCCGCTGAACGAATTGGCAAAAGAAGCCCGGAAGTACAAGGACGAGGGCTACCGCGCCATGAAGCTGCGCTTCGGCTGGGGCCCGGTGGATGGAGCGGCAGGGATGCAACGCAATGAAGACCTGGTGCGCACTGTGCGCGCCGAGGTTGGGGACGAGATCGATGTCATGGCGGATGCCTACATGGGCTGGACGCTTGATTACGCGCGCCGCATGATTCCTCTGCTCGCGCCTTACAACTTGCGTTGGCTGGAGGAGCCGGTCATTCCCGATGATATTGCCGGCTACGCGGCGCTCAAGGCCATGAACGTCATGCCCATCGCCGGCGGCGAACACGAGTTTACACTCTACGGGTTTCGCGAACTGCTCGATCGCAAGGCCGTGGACTATATTCAGTTCGACACCAGCCGCGTGGGCGGCATCACCCAGGCTCGCAAAATCTCGGCGCTTGCCGAGGCGCACGAGGTCCCGGTTATCCCTCATGCGGGGCAGATGCACAATTTCCACATCGTCATGGCCAGCCTGAATTCGCCTATGGCGGAGTTCTTTCCCATCGTCGATGTTGAAATCGGCAACGAACTGTTTTGGTATATTTTCGAGGGCGAGCCAACACCGAAGGGCGGGTCTATCGAACTCGACGAAAATCGTCCCGGCTTGGGGCTGGTGATCAACGAAGACGCGCTCAAGCAGTTCGAAGTCATCGAGTGACGGTCCTGGCGTCCTCTGGGCGGCAAGGGAATGAGACACTCTGCGCCGGGCTCAAGCCCGGCGCACCTTGCGGGAGCGAACATGAGAGTCAAAGACAAAGTGGCAATCGTGACGGGAGCGGCAACGGGTATCGGCGAGACGACGGCGGAGGTGCTGGCAGAGGAGGGTGCGAAGGTCATCGTCGCGGACATTGACGCGAAAGGTGGTGAAAAGACTGTCGCCAATATCCGCGCCCAAGGCGGAACGGCGCTCTTCGTTCACGCCGACATCTCCAAAGAGGCGGACGCCAGGCGGATTTCCGAAGAGGCGGTCAAGGTTTACGGCCGCATCGACATCCTGGTGAACAACGCGGCGGTTTTTGTGCTAAAGGGCTTTGATGCGACGGTCGAAGACTGGCAGCGGTCGCTTGGGGTCAACGTCATCGGCAGCGCGATGGTGACCAAGTATGCCGTCGAACACATGAAGAAGACTGGCGGCGGCTCAATCGTGATTCTGGCCTCGATTTCCAGTTTTGCTGCGCAGCCCAACTTTTTCGCCTATAGCGCCACGAAAGCGGCGCTGCTGCAGATGACGCGCAACATGGCGCTGGATCTCGGGCCGCACAAAATCCGCGTGAATTGCGTGTGCCCGGGGACGATTCTGACCCAGGCTTCTTACAAGCATATGGAGAAAGAGGGGCTCACGCTCGAGCAGTTCAACGCCCTGGAAGGCGCCAAGACTTTCCTCGGCCGCATCGGCTCGACGCGCGAAGTGGCCAACGCGGTTCTCTTTTTAGCTTCCGACGAAGCGTCCTATATCACCGGGGCGCCGCTGATGGTGGACGGGGGATACACGGCCCAATAGGTGGCGAGCGGTTTGGTGGGCGCGCGAGTGAGGCCGTTGGCCTTCCCCATCGCCGGGAGTCAAACCTAACTCCACAGCCGGTCCCACGAACGCTCCTTGTCCCACTCGGTGCTCGGCCCGAAGTAACTTGTGCCGGGCATCAGGTGCTGCTTCACGACCTCATCGTTGAGAGTAACGCCCAAACCGGGTTTCTCCGGCACGGTGATGTAGCCGCGATTCAGGATGGGTTTCTCGACGCCTTCCACGAGGTTATCCCACCAGGGCACGTCCACGGAATGGTTTTCGAGCGCCAGGAAATTCTCCGTGGCGGCGGCGCAGTGGACGTTTGCCATGCAGGAGACCGGAGTGCCGGCAAAATGCATCGCCATCGGGACGCCGAGTTCCTGCGCCGCGTCGCCGATTTTCTTGGTCTCCAGAATGCCTCCCGCCGTGGCGAGGTCGGGGTGAATGATGTCCACAGCGTGGCGGCGGCAGAGCTCGATGAAAGGCTCCTTCAGGTAGATGTCCTCGCCGGTCAGCAGGGGCAGTTCGATCGCGTCCGCAATCTCTTTGAGCAGGTCGGTGTATTGCCAGGGAATCATGTCTTCGAGCCAGGCCATGTTGAATTTCTGCAGTGCATGCCCCAGCTTGATGCAGGAGTTCACGCCGATGTGGCCGAAATGGTCGGCGGCGAGCGGGATTTCCATTCCTACAATCTCCCGCACTTGCGCGACGTAGTCGGCCATCATCTCCACACCTTTGTCGGTGATCTCGATGCCCGTGAACATATGCTGGGTCCACACCTGTTCGTGCTTGCTCATGCCCGCGGGCGCCGTCAGAGTGCCCGGCGTGTTTTTGAGGAGGTCAACGCCCAGGTCCATCTTCAGCCAGGTGAAACCCTCCTTCATGCGTTTCTTCAGACGCTGGGCGTAGACTTTAGGATCGTGGGATTCCGTGGTGTCGGCGTAACATCGGATGCGGTCGCGGAATCGGCCGCCCAGCATTTGGAAGACGGGCACGTTGTAGGCCTTTCCGGCCAGGTCCCACAGCGCCATCTCGACGCCGCACACCCCGCCGCCCTGGCGTGCGGGCCCGCCGAATTGTTTGACCTTGCGAAAGAGGCGGTCCACGTCGCAGGGATTCTCGCCGAGCAGACGGCTTTTCAAGATCAGCGCATAGGTGGCGCTGGCCCCGTCGCGAACTTCGCCCAGTCCATAAATTCCCTGGTTGGTATCGAGCCGGATCAGCGGGCAGGTCATAGGAGCATCCACGACGACCGCCACGCGAAGGTCAGTGATCTTCAAGTCGGAAGGCCGCGAGTCCGTGTTGACGTACCCCGGGACCGCTTCGGCGGACTCACTGGCGAAGAGTGCACCACCTAACGCCGCGGCGGAAGATTTCAAGACGCTGCGACGATCCAGTTGGAGCTGTGCGCGCTGTTTCATGGTGTGGCTCGCCTCCTGAAAGGAGAATCTCGATTCCAAATCTCGGGGCCGGAAACTGTTGTCACTCTTCCTTCATCCGGACTTTCGCGCCTTGCTGCTCGGCATAGCGGTTGAATTCCTCGATCATCTCCTTGGTCCATTT
>JAIQGB010000015.1 GCA_020072905.1 Terriglobia bacterium
AAAGCAACGTCCGCATAGTTCTGGACCGGGATACCAAATCCTTCCGCTGTGGACTGCAGGAAATAGCCATTGCCCGCCGAGCACTGCGTGTTGAGCTTGAAATCCTTAACGCGGCCATTCTTGAAGCTCGAGCCGTGCATGATGGCGAGCGTTTTCGGTGTCAGGTCAGCGAGCTTCTTCAGGTTCTGCGCGGTGAGCGGGGTATAGGGAACGTAGTCTGCGAGGATGCCCGCCTGGTATTCCTTCATGGCCTGATGCGACCGCCCCACCACGTCAGAAGAGGTGAGCGGTTCGACGTCACCAGTCTGGTGAAACAGGTCCGAGCAGAGCAGCGTCTTCTGGGTCTCCTCGAAGAGCACACCGGCGTCCCAGCCGTGCGGCAGATGGGGCGTCTGGCAGTAGCGGAAGCGGTACTTGCCCGTGGAGAAGGTCTCGCCGTCGGCGAGGGCGCGCGCCTCGCGCCCGATGAAATCGTTCACGCTCACCAGGGCCCCGACCTGGCTGCACACCACATCGGCTTTGGGCGCCACAGCCAACCACTCATTGAGCGCGCCGCATTCATCCGACTCGAAATGGCTGAAGCTGATGTGCCGAAGTCCAGCGAGTGGGATGAGTTTGGAGACCGCTTCCCGAATCTCTGCGTGCATGCCGCGCAAGCCGGTGTGGAAAAGCAACGGCTCGTCGTCATTGATCAGGAAGTGGTTGAACTGCAGATTGCCCCACTGGGCGAAAATCGAGATGCGATAGATGTTCGGCGCGATTTCGGTAGTAACCGCCATCTTACCTCCTCATTTTTAGGATGTCAGGATTCAGCCCTGCCCTTCTACCTTACCTCGGTCTGCCCCGCTTGGCCAACGATAAAACGGCCCGTCACCGAAAGTTGACGCGGCGCAGAAATGCATGCCCCTGCGCCCCGCCTTCGCGCTGTAGTAAAGTAGGGCTTGGGGAATCGCCAAGCATCAGCATGGAGGTGCGCTGTGGAAATCGAAAGGCGCGACTTTCTGAAAGCCTCGGCACAAATCATGGCCTTCGGGCCGGCGCTGCCGGGCTGGGGCGGGGAGAGGCCAGCTTCCGACGCCAAGCAATTCGCCGCCTATCAGGAGCGCCGGCGCAAGGAACTGTGGGGTCTGCTCGGCGATCTTCCCTGGCAGCACAAGCCTGGGCCTCCCAAAGTCCTCAAGAAGGAGAAGCACGACGGCTACACGCTCGAGCGTCTGGTGCTTGACCTGAACGGCGTCGAGCCCGTGCCCGCGCTGCTGCTAATCCCCGACAAGCTGCAAAAACCCGCGCCGGGGCTGCTTTTCATCCACTGGCACGGCGGCATGTACGACCTAGGCAAAGAACAGTTGCTGGTCGGCGACGACGCCCAGCCCGCCTCCGCACCGGTCTGCGCGGAGAAGGGGCTGGTGACGCTGGCGATTGACAGTTGGTGCTTCGGCGAGCGCAAGCACGAGAAGGTGGGCCACACGGGCGAGGAAGACGCTTTCAAGCTCATGCTCTGGCGCGGCCGGGTGCTTTGGGGAATGATGATGTTCGACGAATTCCGCGCGATGGATTACCTGGCCAGCCGTCCTGAGGTTGATCCCAAGCGCCTGGGCGCATTCGGCATGTCCATGGGCTCGACGAAGGCTTGGTGGCTCGCCGCGCTCGACCCGCGCGTGCGGCTGTGCCTCGACGTTTGCTGCCTCACCGATTTTGAGGAGCTCATCAAGATCCACAATCTGAAAGGGCACGGGATCTATTATTATGTGCCCAGCCTGCTGAAGCATTTCGAGAGCGCCCAGATCAACGAACTCATCGTCCCGCGGTCGCGCCTCAGCGTGAACGGCCGCAAAGACGACCTCACCCCGCCGGCAGGCGTCGAGAAGATCCGCGACCATCTTCTGCCCCTCTATCGACAATACGGGCGCGAGGAGGATTGCCGGATCGAGCTTTTCGACTGCGCCCATGTCGAATTGCCCGAGATGCGCCAGCTCATTCTGGGATGGATGGACAAATACCTCGCCAACCCTACGGCGCGAGCGTGAGGCATCCATGACTTCATCGGAAAGGCCTCATGTGCTGATTGTGGGCGCGGGATTCGGCGGGCTCTATGCGGCCAAAGCCCTGAAGAACGCGCCGGTGCGAATCACCGTCATCGACCGGCGCAATCATCACCTTTTCCAGCCTCTGCTTTATCAGGTGGCGACAGCGGGCCTGTCGCCCGGCGACATCGCCTATCCCATCCGCGCCGTTCTCGGCCGGCAGAAGAATGTGCGCGTGTTGCTGGCGGAAGCCGTGGGCGTCGACCTCGCTTCCCGCAAAGTCAAGCTGCGGGATGGCGAGATTTCCTACGATTACCTGATTCTCTCCCCAGGCGTCCGGCACGCCTACTTCGGGCACAACGATTGGGAACGGTGGGCTCCTGGCCTCAAGACTCTCGAGGACGCGCTGGAAATACGGCGGCGGATTCTGCTGGCCTTCGAGCGAGCCGAACGGGAGCCCGAGGAGGCCCCGCGGCATGCATTGCTCACTTTCGTCGTCGTGGGCGGTGGACCGACCGGAGTCGAGCTTGCCGGAGCCATCGCCGAGATCTCCCGGCAGGTGATGGTCCGCGACTTCCGAGCCATTGACCCGCGCGAGGCGCGTATTGTCCTCATCGAAGGCGGGCCCCGCATTCTTCCCACCTATCCTGAGGATCTCTCCACCAAGGCCGAGGCACAGCTGAAGAGACTCGGAGTCGAGGTATGGACGAACTCGGTGGTCACGTCCGTTGACGCGTCGGGAGTTGTGGTAGCGGGCCAGAAGCTGCGAAGTGCCACCACGCTCTGGGCGGCGGGCGTGGAGGCGTCGCCGCTGGCGCGCTCCCTGGGCGTCCAGCTCGACCGCGCGGGCCGGGTCATCGTCGCACCCGACCTGACGGTCGCCGGCCATCCCGAGGCGTTTGTCATCGGCGACCTGGCCGTTTTGGGCGACAAGGATGGCAAGCCCCTGCCCGGCGTCGCACCCGTGGCCATCCAGCAAGGGCGGCATGCGGCGCGGAACATTCTGCGCGCCACCAGCCGCATTCCTCCCGAGCCCTTTCACTACCTGGACCGCGGCAGCCTGGCGACCATCGGCCGCGCCGCGGCGGTGGCGGACTTCGGCTGGATCAAGTTTTCGGGATTCTTCGCCTGGCTCTCCTGGCTCTTTATCCACATCTTCTTCCTGATCGGATTCCGCAATCGGTTCATCGTCATTTTCGAGTGGGCGTGGGCCTATTTCACCTACCAGCGCGCGGCCCGACTGATAACCGGAAACATCAACGGCCAGCCCTCCGACTCCGAGGAGTAGAAGGCCAGGGAAAGTGTCATCCGCACCCCACCACATCTAGGGTCCCCCCGAAAAAAAGCCCACAATCTTGTGGTTTTCCCTTTACATCATCTGGGTTCCGTGCTACGTTGCCCGTGACGTATCGGGGATCCTCGCGTCAGCCATACTATTGCGCCAGATGGAGTGACCGGGTCGAGACGAACAGGGGTCGAGCGGCATCGTCATTCGCCCACGGGGCGAAGCCAACCGGAAAAGTCCCCGGCCGCGCTACCTGTCCCTTTGAAGCTCCCGGCCTCGAATTTGGTGCTCGAATTTCGACAGCTTTGAGCCCACAACGTCCTGGGGGACTGCTGGGGAGGAAAGTGCTTTGTACAAGCTCAAACGAGTCGAACTGCTCGGTTTCAAATCTTTTGCGGACCGCACGCGCTTAGAGTTCGCCGACGGCATCGCGGCCATCGTCGGTCCGAACGGTTGCGGCAAGTCCAACCTTTCGGACGCCATCAGTTGGGTGCTCGGCGAGCAGAGCGCCAGGTCGCTACGCGGCGAGCGCATGGCCGACGTCATATTCAACGGCACCAGCGCGCGCCCGCAGACGGGCATGGCAGAAGTCGGCCTGACCCTGGTGGATCCCGAATATACGCAGGCCGATTCGGACCCTGAGACCGCGGAGGCCCCAGCTCTCTTCCCCGACGCTGAAGGATCGACTGCCGACCCGGAATCCGACTCCGCAGGTTCAATTGGCGACCGCCCGACGCCCGCAGGCCGTCCTCCAACCATTCCCCATCGCGCCGGCGAGACCGTGGTTACCCGCCGCTTGTTCCGCTCCGGCGAGAGCGAATACCTCATCAATGGCGAACTCTGCCGGCTGCGTGATATTCAGGACTTATTCATGGGGACGGGTCTTGGGCCCGAGTCTTACGCCATCATCGAGCAAGGCCGCATCGGGCAGATTCTGAGCTCCAAGCCGTCCGACCGCCGCTCCATCATCGAGGAAGCGGCGGGGGTCTCCAAATTCAAGACGCGCAAGCGCCTGGCTGAAGCCAAGCTGGAAACCTCTCGGCTGAATCTGGCGCGCATCACCGACATCCTGGAAGAAGTCACCAAGCAAGTGAACTCGCTCAAGCGCCAGGCTTCGAAAGCGCGCCGCTTCCGCGAAATGCAGGAAGATTTGCACGGGCGCCTGAAGATCGTCCTGACTTCCCGGCTGATGGCCCTCGAATCGGAATGCCAGCGGCTGCGCGGCGAGCTTGGCATCCTGCAAGCTTCCTGCGCCGAGGCCGCTCAGCGCCTGGAGGAAATCGACCGCGAGCAGAAAGCCGCCGCCGCCCGCTACGATGAGCTCGAGGCACTGCTCGCCGAGCTGCGCGGGACCATCTCCCAGGGCGACCTCGAGCGGGAGCGTTTGCAGGCGCGGATCGAGCAGGTCCGCCAGCAGGCCGCCAGCCTGGAAGGCCGGGGGGCGGAGGCCGCGGGGGAGGCCGAAGCCCTGCGGACACAACTCACTGGGCTTGAGCAGGAGGCTGCTGAACGCTCTCATCAGGCGGAATCGCTGCAAAAAGAATTCGCCGCCGCACAGGAAGCCGCCCGACAGTTGGTGGCTCGGCAGGAAGATCTGACCACGCAAATCGTCCAGGGAGAGAGCGGGGTTGAAGCCGGCCGTCAGGCGTTGCTCGCGGCGGTCAGCCAATCCGCCGAGCTGCGCAATCAGCTCGTACAGGCCGAGGAGTCGGGCCTGGCGCTCGACCGACAGGCCGCCCGGGCTCGGACGGAGGGCGCAGCGGTCGAGCAGGTGCACCAGCGCCTGGAGCAGGAGCTGGCGACCTTCGTCGCCGAGCAGGAGCGTGGCCACAGCACGCTCGCTGAGCTGGTCGACTCCGTGAACCGGATTTCCACCGCGCTCGACGAGGCTCGGCAGGAAGAGGCGGCGCGGCGCACCGAGCTGGAAACGTTGCGCCAAGATTTCTCCAGAGCGATGGCGCGGAAGGAGGCGCTCGAAGAGTCGCTCGCCCGCCACGCCTATTCGACGGAAAGCGTCCGGCGATTGCTCTCCGCAAACGGCTCCGGCGACGGGAACAATTTCCATCCCCTCGGGGTGCTCGCTGATTTCATGGAAGTCGCCCCGGGCTATGAGGAGGTTGTGGAAAACTTCCTCAAGAACGAATTGGATTGCGTGGTCGTCGAGCGGCACGACGAAGCGCGCTGCGGCATCTCCCTGCTCAAGAGCGAAGGGACCGGCCGATCGACTTTCTTCGTGACGCGCCATCCGTCCAACGGCTACACCAACGGCCACTCCGACGCCGAGATTCGGGCCACGGAGGGCGTCGTTGCTCCCGTGGGCGAGCTTGTGAGCTTCGAAGAGCGGCTGGGTCTGAATGGCGATCTAGCCCTGCCTGCTCTGGCCAATTCCTATGTGGTCGCCGATGCCGGAACGGCCGAGCGCATGGCGGCCTCCTATCCCGAGTGCCACTTCCTGACCACCTCGGGCGAACACTATCACCACCGGCTGGTCGCGGGCGGCAAGGGCAATAGCGCCGGCCCGCTGGCGCTGCGCCGCGATTTCCGCGAACTCGAGCGCCGCGTGGGCGAATTGGAATCCAGCCTACGCTCAGCCGAATCCGCTCTGCGCGAGGTGGCAGCACGCGCCGCCCGGCTGGACGAAGAGCATCGCAACCTCACCGCCGCCAAGGCCGACGCCGAAAAGAAAACCGTCGTCGCCGATGAGAAATTGCGCCAGACGCGCGAGAGCTTCGACCGCACCACCGAGCGTCTCCGCATCCTGCGGGAGGAGGCCAGCACCCTCGAATCCGAAGGCCGCTCGGTCGAGGAGCGCCAAACGTCCCTGCGGGCCCAGCTGGAGACGGCCGCCGCCGACCGCGGGCGGTGTGAAGAGGAAGTGAACCTCGCCGCCGCGCAGGTCCGAGAACTGCGCACTCAGCTTGACAGGCTCAGCCAGGAAATCGTGGATGCCCAGGCGCGGTCGAGCGCGCTCGAGGAACGAAGCCGGGCGATGGAGGCCGAGCGCGGCCGCCTCGCGGCCCAGGCAGAGGAAATAGGCGGGCGGGTACACCGTCTCGAAGAACAGTGCCGCGGATGGCTCGAGGAGCAAAGACAGCTCGCGCAGGAAAACCAGTCCAGCCGGCTTCGCCTCCAGCTTCTGGAGAGCGAACAACTCGCCGCCCACGAACAGCACCGTTTGCTGGAGGCAGAATCACGCGCGCTGCGGGCGCGACGCGACGAGCTCAATCCGCTGATCGACGCCGCGCGTGCGGAGTTGGACGCACGTCGGGAAAAGCGCTCCGAGATCGAAGTGGCCCTGGCGCGCGCTGAATCCGACCAATCGCACCATGCCGGGCAATGCCGCCAGGAACTTCATGCCGAACCCACTGCCCTGCTTGCCGAGCTTCCCGCCGAGCAGGCGCTCGCCGGCGACGCGCTTCTCTCCGCCGAAGAGCAAGTGCGCGAGCTGAAGACGCGCATTGAAAACCTCGGCCCGGTCAACATGATGGCGCTCGAAGAGCTTCAAGAGGCTGAGGAGCGCTATACCTTCCTCGAAACGCAGCGGCAGGATCTGCTGACCTCCATCGAGGATACCGCGCAGGCGATCAAGGAAATCGATCAGGTCTCGCGGCAACAGTTCCTGGAGGCTTTCAAGGCCATCAACGGCTACTTCGCGGAGTCCTTCCGGACGCTGTTTGGCGGCGGCATCGGAGAGATGCGCTTGAGCGACGAAAGCGACGCCGACAGCGGCATCGACATCGCCGCGCAGCCGCCCGGCAAGCGCCTGCAGAACGTCCTGCTGCTCTCCGGCGGCGAGAAAGCGCTCGCGGCGCTGGCGCTCCTCATTGCGCTTTTCCGCTACACGCCCAGCCCCTTCTGCATTCTCGACGAGGTGGACGCGCCGCTCGATGAATCGAACGTCGACCGCTTCACGCACCTGATCCAGGCGATGAGCCGGCACACGCAGTTCATTCTTATTACCCACAGCAAGCGGACGATGGAAATCGCCCAAGCCATGTACGGCGTCACCATGGAAGAGCCCGGTGTCTCCAAGCTCGTCTCGGTGCGCTTCGATGAGCCGGCCCGCGAGCCCGAGGAAGTCGCCGTCCCCGCCTGACCAGTTGTGCCCGAGCGCTGCTTGCTGCGGATCACGCCACGGCTGAATTGGCCGCCACAAGTCCCGACCGACCGTTTCTCGCTTGCCCAAATCCCTTTCCTTGTCAAGACACCTTGAGAAATTCTTCCGCACGGGAAAATTTCGCGCGCGCTTTTCCCATTGACAAGGCTGCGTCTTGTTCTAGAATGTGGCTCGAAACCACCGTGACAGAATTGACTCAACCCTTAGTTTTACGTGAGACGAACTTGCCGGGCGTGCAACTCCTTTCGCGCGGCAAGGTCCGGGACATCTATGCAGCCGGCGCCGATGAACTTCTCATCGTCGCCACCGACCGGCTGTCCGCCTTCGACGTGGTCATGGCGCAAGGCATTCCGGACAAGGGACGCGTGCTGACGCAGCTCTCTTGTTTCTGGTTCGACTTTTTCCGGGATGTCGTCCCGAGCCACTTCCTCACCGCAAATGTGCGGGAATACCCGGCGGCGTTTCGACCCTATGCGGACCAACTGGCCGGACGCTCGATGCTGGTCAAGAAAGCCAAGCCTTTCCCCGTCGAGTGCGTGGCGCGGGGCTACCTGGCGGGATCGGGATGGAAAGACTACCGCGCCACGGGCGCCATTTGCGGCGTGAAGTTGCCGGCGGGGTTCCAGGAGTCTTCGCGGCTCGACGAGCCGATATTCTCGCCCGCCACGAAGGCGCAATCCGGGCACGACGAGAACCTTTCCTGGGTGGAGACGGTGGAGATGGTCGGCCTGGCGGCAGCCGAAAAACTCCGCGCTAACACGCTCAGTTTGTATGCCAAAGCCCGCGAGTACGCCGAAAGGCGCGGCATTCTGATCGCCGACACCAAGTTTGAGTGGGGATTGCGCGGCAAGGAAATTATCTTGATCGACGAGGTGCTAACGCCGGACTCCTCGCGCTTCTGGCCCCAAGTGGGTTACCAGCCGGGCCGCTCACAGCCCTCTTTTGACAAGCAGTTCGTGCGGGATTATCTGGAATCGCTCCACTGGAACAAGCAGCCGCCACCGCCGCCGCTGCCGGCCGAGGTGGTGGAAAAGACGAGCGAGAAATATCGCGACGCCTATCGTTTGCTGACGGGACACGCGCTCCATTGAAGGCTGCCGCCGCCAGCCTAGCGCATCATGGGGAACTGGAATTGGCTTGACGGGATTCTCGCCGGCGTCGTTTTGATTTCTGTCGTCACGGCGACTCTGAAGGGTTTCGTTCGGGAGTTGATTTCTCTTGCGTCGGTTCTGGCGGGTCTGGCAATTGCCGCGCTCGGCTACCGGCGGGCCGGACCCTGGTTCGACGACCTGACGAGTTCTCACGCGGTTGCCCTGGGATTGGCTTTTCTGACGTTGTTTCTCGGCACCCTGGTCGTCGGCGCCGTCGTTTCCTTTTTCGCCAAGAAGCTCATCCAGAAAGCAGGCCTGCAATGGTTCGACCGGTTCCTGGGCGGCATTTTTGGACTGGCCCGGGGGATCGCGGTTGATTGCGTTCTGCTGATGGTGATGCTGGCCTTCTCTCTGAAGCCGGAGGCGGCCCACCAATCCGCGCTGGCGCCCTACGTCGCTACCGGAGCGCGCGTGATCGTTTTGGCCATGCCTGGCGAGCTGAAGACCGAGTTCCAGAATGGATTCGAGAAGTTCCGACAAGCCTTAATCGAGAACGACAAGAAAGCAGTCCGGAATTGACGGCCCTCAGCAGCAAAATCCCGCGACCTGGAGTACTAAGGTGAAAGACCAGCTTGAAGCCCTTGTAACCCAGATGATCGAGCACGACATCGGCTTTGAAGACGCGGTGGCGGAGTTTGAGAGGCGGTTTATCAAGCGGGTCCTGGAGAAGTCGAACGGCAACCAGTCGCGGGCTGCCAAAACCCTGGGCATTCACCGCAACACCTTGAGCCGCAAAATCGACAGCCTCGCGCTTGATCATCGCCCCAAGCGCCGCAGACGCAGCCGGCGCTAGACCCCCACCGGCGGCGTTCACCGAAACACCGGCCCCTGCGGGGCAGTGCGTCCGACGCACCGCCCCACCGAGGCCTGATCTGTCACGAAGGATATTGATCCAGCCGCGAACCGCCTGCCCACTCACCGGCGGGGTGTCCGGCGCGTAGTGGCGCGGGGCTTCGCCTTGGGCTTGGCCTTGGGCGCCGCCTTCGGCTGATCCGGGACGTCCTCGGGGTTGATGGTACCGACCAGAGTCAGAACGAAGCTGGGCGTCGCCGTATAGGAATCGATCGTGCCCTGGAAGCGCACCGGATCGCCCTTACTGAGGTTCTTGGCGTTCGGTTGCGTGGAGTCTTTGATCTCAATATCGTAGACGCCTTCGGCGGCCTTCGACTGGTCGAGGACATCAATGTGGACGAGGTAGGTGTTGGCATCCGTCCCCTTCTCGACGCTGTCCACGAAGCCGCCCAGGCCCAACTGCTGGCCCTTCAAGCTGTCCCAAACTTTCTGAGCGCGCTCCCCTCCCAGTTTGAGTGGCGTCGCCAGTTGGTTGAAGTTATCAATGTTCGGGTTCCCGGTCTTCTCGGGGATTTTCATCGGCTCGACCTTGAAGCCCCCAGGGGGCGTTGGTGACGCGGCCGCCTGAGTGACGATACCCGCCAAGCCTTCGTCGTTGCCGTGATAGCTGATGTAAACCTGCTTTAGATACTTGTCAATATCGGACTGGGCAGGATTGTTCGAAGCTTTGGCCAGCGACGATGACCGTGCCAAGTTCCACACGCCGTTGTCGTAATCGCGCGGCTCCGAGGAGACATAAGCGACACCGAGCCGGTAGAAGGCATAGGCGTCGCTGGGGTTGTCCTCCACAGCCGCCTTGAGTGAGGTGACGGCGGCGGCATAATCTTTGCGTTGCAAGGCCACAAAACCAATCAGGCCGTTGAACACCGCGCGCTGACTTTTCACGTACTGGTTGAACTGCTCGTCGGTGACCTGGGCCGGTTTCTGCAGTTTCTGCAGAACGTCCAGCCCGTGCTTGGCATCGTTCTCGGCCTGCGAGAGCTGGGTGACGGCATCAGGGTCAGTCGCCTTGAATACGAACGGGAACGCGTAACTCAGGTAGGTGAGAGCTTCCAGCTTGTCCGGGTTAGCCTGGAGAGCTTTGCGAGCTGCATCCATCGCCTTAGGAGCGTCGTTGAGTTGGGCGTAGGTCTGCATCATGACCACATAGACCAAGTCTTTGAAATCCGTGTCCGCGTACTTCTGCAGGAATGCGTCCGCCAGGGTGATCTTCTTGTGCAAATCTTTCTCGTTCGACATGGCCTGGAAGGCGTCATACTCCTCCCGGCTCTTCCATTGCGGCGACTTCGCCTGCTCCTGCGGCGCTTGGGGGGACGCGGCCCAGGCGAGCGCCGGGCCAAACTGCAATCTTGTTCCCCGCGGGGCCTGGGGAGAGCCGAATCGGCCGGGCAAAGCGAAGCTCGCCAGTACAGTCAAGGTCAAAAGCACGGTTATCTTTTTCATTGAGCGGCTACCTCAATCGACGGGGTGTGAGTTTTCTGAAAAAGGTGTACCGGCCATCTTTCGCGGACCGCCGCAAACCCACTCCATCAAACCCAAAGGGCTGATCGGCGACTCGACACGCTTCAAGATGCCGCACTCCAAATATCAGGACTGGCAAGATTTTTCAAGCTATATTTGTGTCTCCACCCCCGGAGGTTCGATTCGGGTCCTGTTGATTGGATGCGCAATTGCCCTTCTTAGTGGCCATCATTCGAACCTACCCATCTCCCCCCGAACGTTGCCACAAGCAGCGTGTGATATAGTCCGCGGCAAGGATCAGAAGGAGTCATGAGGAACCTCGCCGCGCTCCTGCTCATCATGCCTGTTGCTTGGACGCGAGCGCAATCCACACCACCCAAGGCGGGTGATGCCTATGTGTGCGTGAGCCCGCGGGACGCGCGCTACCTCGAGTTAACGGACGCTACGCCTTACATCCCCATCGGGTTGAACATGATCAGCCCGCCAGAAGCGGCCAGCGAGGAGGAAGCCTTTCGAGGCCTCGAAGGCTGGCTGGACAGCCTGGCCGCCAACGGCGGCAACTACATCCGCGTCTGGCTCAGCAACCCTTTCTGGAGCGTCGAGCATGAGAAGTTCGGCGTGTATGACGAAGAGCGGGCGCGGCGCATCGACCGTCTGCTGGCGCTGTGCCGGGTGCGGGGCATCCGCGTCAAGATGACGATCGAGCACTTCCGCTCCATCGGCGGCGGGCGGCAGAAGTGGGCCGACAACCCTCTCTGGAATGTCGCGCATGGAGGGCCGGCGCGGTCCATCGCCGACTTCTTCGAGGGCGCAGCCTCGCGCGCCGCCTTCCAGCGCAAGCTCGCCTGGTACGGAGAGCGCTTCGGCAGCCGGCCCGAAGTCTACGGCTGGGAATTGTGGAATGAGGTCAATGCCGTCACCGGGGGCGATTACCTGGCGTGGACGGAAGCGATGCTCCCTGTACTCCACAGGATTTTCCCGCGCAATCTGTGCATGCAGAGCCTGGGCAGCTTCGATTCACCCGAGGTGCGGGACGATTATCAGCGACACAGCACCATGGCGGGTAACGACCTGGCGCAGGTGCACCGCTATCTCGACCTGGGCGCCAAACTCGAAGTGTGCAAAGGTCCGGTGGATATCCTGGCTGCCGACGCCGTGCGCGAACTGCTCGGCTACAAACCCGGCCGGCCCGTCCTGCTGGCGGAATCCGGCGCCGTCGAGCCCAGCCATAGCGGCCCCTCGCGCTATTACCGCCGGGACCAGGAGGGAATCATTTTGCACGATATCCTTTTCGCGCCGTTTTTCGCGGGGGCGGCAGGAACGGGCCAGATCTGGCACTGGGATGCTTACGTGGCGCGGAACAACCTCTGGTACCACTTCGGCCGCTTTCGAGAAGTGGTGCGCGGCATCGACCCGCCCGCAGAAGCCTTCGAGCCCAGCATGCTCCCGCATGAGCGTCTGCGCGTTTACGTCTTGAGCGGAAGGCACACCGTGCTCGTGTGGTGCCGCGACACGCACGACACCTGGGAATCCGAGCTCGAGCGGGGCGAGAAGCCTGAACACCTGCGTGGTCGAAACGTGGATCTGGGCTCGGTCCTCCAAGACGCGCGTCCCGCGAGCGTGCGCATCTACGACCCCTGGCGGAATCACTGGAGCAAAGGCAAGCTCCGGCACAGGCAAGTAGCCCTGCCCGAGTTCACACGCTCTATCGTGATTCGCGTGACTCGATGAATCGCCGCCCGACAAGCCGGTGAGTCGGAGGCCCACTCCACGCTTTTCGCATCGTTCCCCAGTTACCAACCTTTCCACCCCGGTGTTGAAGCAGGTTCGGCGCGTGAGTAGAATCTCAACAGCATGGCAGGTGGGGACATCCGGGAGCAACTCACCCAGCGCGCCGAACGCGCGGAGGCGGCGCCGCGTCACCTGCTCGAGCCGTTCTACAAGGAGACGGCGAAGGAAGTTCTGGTCGCGCTCGCCCGCAATCCCAACCTGCAGGAGCGTGACCTGCTCCGGTTGCTGGAGCGCAAGGACCTGCCGGCCGAAGTGCTGCGCGAGATCGCCGCGCACAAAGAGACCGCGCGCAAGTATGGAGTCAAGCTGGCGCTCGTACGGCACCCCCGAACGCCGCGGCTGATTTCCCTACCCATTCTGAAATTCCTGTATCTCTTCGACCTGCTGCGCGTGGCGCAGACGCCTGCCGTGCCCGCGGACATCAAGCTGGTGGCCGAAGAGACCATCCTCAAGAAGGTCGCGACCCTGCCGCGCGGCGAGAAAATCACTTTGGCGCGGCGTGGCACGGGACGCGTGGCTGCCGGGCTGCTCGTTTCGGAAGACCGCGAATTGATCCTGGCGGCGCTCGACAACCCGTTCCTCACCGAAGCCCAGATGCTTAAAATGTTGGCGCTCGAAAATCTGCCCACGGTGGTGGTTGAGACGGTCGCGCAACACCCCAAGTGGTGCCACCGATACTACTTGCGGCTGGCATTGATCCGCAATCCGCGCACACCCTTCGCCCAAGTTCTGGCTTTCATCCCCGACATGGCCGTCAACGACTTGCGCGATATCTGCCTTGACCGCCGCATGCCTGAGCCGGTGCGCAAATATATCCTGGGCCACTGCACCGAGCGCCTGAGCAAGAAACCGCGGCCGGCGCCGCCCAAGGAGTAATCCCAGCCGGCGCGAAAGCCGGTGCCCAGGTCTTGCCGCGGCAGCGCGTTCTGTCCGACAATGTCCCGCCATACGCGCTGGATGATTCTTCGGGCTCGGAAACGTGGCGCCTGCGTCCAAGGTACTCATGCTGATCAGAACCGTCGAACCGTTCAGTCTCGCGCTGACGCTGCGCTTCACGCTCAGCCCTCCGGCGTTGCTCAACGGGCGGGAATTCCCTCCTCTGCTCGACTACTTCGAAGACGGCGAATACCGCCGCGTCGCCGATCTGGGTGCACAACAGGTCCTCTACGGGATTCGAGAGGAAGGCGACGGCAACGGGACGGCGTTGCGCCTGCGCATGCTAACCGGCACGCCGGATGAGCGGACGAGCCGCCAGCTCGAAGCATTGGTGCGGCGGCAGTTTTCCACTGACCTTGACCTGAAGCCCTTCTATCGTCTGGCGGCTTCTGACCCAGTGCTGGCGCGGCTCGCGAAGCACTTCCACGGCATGCACATTCCGCAAGCCGTGACCGCCTTCGAGACATTGATTTCGGCCATCCTCGAGCAGCAGGTCAATCTCAGTTTCGCGCATCAGGTCAAGAAGGCGCTCCTTGACGCCGATGGGAGCCACGTCGAGTTCGAGGGCCGCCGCTACAACGCCTTCCCCGAACCAGCAGCCTTGGCGATTGCGACGCCGCGCGGGCTGCGACGGATTCAGATCTCCGGCCCCAAGGCGCGTTACATCATCGCCCTCGCGCGCGCGGTGCTGGACGGGAGTTTCGACCTGGAGGGACTCCGTTCGCTCGACCCCGCAACTGCTGACGCCAAACTGCGCACTCACAAGGGCGTGGGCGCGTGGACGGCTCAGTACGTTGGCCTCCGGGCGCTCGGCCATCTCGATTCCCTGCCGGCGGCTGACGTAGGATTGCAGAAAGCCGTCCAACGCTTCTACGGCCTGCGCAAGCAGCCGGCTCCAAACCGCGTGGAGCAGATCGCGCGCCGCTGGGCGGGCTGGCGAAGCTATGCGACATTCTATCTGTGGCTGACCTACTGGGAGGACCGCACCTGGAACGAGCGGCTCGCCCAAGACCTCAGGCAAACCCGCCGGAAAGGACGACAATGAGCAAACTCGCCAACTCAATCCTCGCGCAGGCCCGACATTCGCTGCTGTCGCACCACCTGCTGCGCATCACGCGCTGCCTGGTCTTACTTCCGGAAAGAGAAATCTGGTGGCGGCCGCACTCGACTTCCAACAGCATCGGAAACCTCGTGCTGCACCTTTGCGGCAACGTCCGGCAGTGGATCATCTCGGGGGTTGGGGGCGCCCCGGACCGGCGCGAGCGCGACAAGGAGTTCGCCGAGCGCGGGCCGATTCCCAAGCGCCTCCTCCTTGCGCGGCTACGCAGCACCGTCCAGGAGGCTTGCCGGGTTCTTGAGCAATTGTCTCCAGCCGAGTTGGAAAGAGCGCGGGTGATCCAGGGCTTTCATGTCACGGGCCTCGAGGCCGTGACGCACGTCACCGAGCACTTCGCCCATCACAGCGGGCAGATCATTCTTATCACCAAGATGCGGCTGCGGCGCGACCTGGGTTTTACTCGCCTGCCTGAGGAAAAGCCCAAAAAGCCCCGGGGCAGGAAACTTCCTGCCATCTAGAATCCGCCGAAAGGCTCGCCCGAAGCCGCGGCGCTCCTCCCGCCGGGATCAAGGGCGTGGGGAGGTCGTACGCTAGTGCCGTTCCAACTTTCTGGTATGCATTCCGGCCCGCGCACCAACCGCCTGCGCAGGGTGCCGTCTATTGAGGATTGGCCCAATAAGTTGGAACGGCGCTAGTCGAGCCGATGGAGCTGGCGGGTCATAACGACCAGCGTGCCGGCGGGAACCGAGACCCCGTTGATGGTCCCGGCTTGCGCCTGATAGAACGGCAGGCCGCGGGCGAGCAAGGTCGCTTGGGGTAAGATTTGGCCCAGGCCAAAGCCATTCAGAAAGACGGTGTCGGTGTTGGTCATCACCAGGACGGGTGTCGGCTGGAGCAGCGACGTGGCAGGCGTCAGCCAAAGGGCCCCGGTCTTGCCATCCGAGCCGACCTGGACAAGCGAACCCAGCTTGCCCTGGATGGTCTGGACTTTCAGGTAGATCGAGTTGGCCGCTACCGTCGCCGGCTGGTTGGTGACCAAGGTGTACTGGCCGTGAACGATCAATTCCTGGCCCGGAACGATGGCTGCGGCGTCGAACGGCAGGTCGGCAAAGTCGACGGGGGGTGAGGAAAGATTGTAAGTCGTCGATGTCCCCACGTTTACGGTGATTACGGAATCGAGGGGCACGCCCGCGCTCACGTCCGGCTCCTCCTCACGGACGTAGAACTGGAACTGGGTGAGGTTCCCGCCCGCATCCCTGGTGGTCGAAAGGACGTAGCCTAAGAAGGCCAGTTCGTTGAGTTCGACAACGGCGCGGTCCTCCGCCTGCACCGTCCGGGCCACCAGATTTCCATTGCTGTCGATATAGGCGCCGACTTCGACGACCTGCCCGGTGATCAGTTGGTTCAAGTCCGGAATCCCATCGCCATTCCCGTCCGGGATACCGTAGAGCTGGGTTGTCTTGTTCGGGTCGTTCGGGTTCGCCGCGTCGTATGTCACGTCAACGGTCACGGCCGGGCCGGTCCCGGAGAGGAGTTGCATGGCGAACGCTCCGGTGAATTTCTGTCCCACCGGGGAGGGCGAGACGGTCCGCACGAAACCCACCAGGTCGTCAAAGAACCCGAAGCCGTCGGGATCGGCCGGAACGACGGTGGCGGCTTTAAGGACGGGATGAATACTGTTGGTCACCTGGCCCTGCGCGTCGACTTGAATGGATCGCGCCATGTCGAAATCAATCCGCAGAGCGTTCAGCTTGCCTGTCTTAATGGTGAGAGGCGGGGAAATGGGAATCAGCGGTTTGGCCGTAGTGAGGGTCGCCAAAAGCGACTGGATGGGGGGATCCTTGGAGGGATCGTAGAGCCCCAGTTGCGGGGCAGCAAAGGTCAGCGTGGCTGCGTCGTAAGTCGCCTCCGGGATGCTCGCCAGATTGAGGATCGTCGAAAAGTCTCGCAGCGAGGCAAAATTGACTTTGAACAGTGACGTCACATTGGTCGTAGTGGGGAAAACCGTGACGATACGGTCGGTGCTGCCCTGGACCCGCAGGGTCAGCGTGGAAATACTGGTCCGCAGGGAGAGGACGTTGCCTGCCGGGACGTCGCCGACGAAAACATAGAGAGACCCCCTTTGTGTGACCGCGGGCCCGGCGTTGTTATTGCCGCAACTGGGAAACAGCAAGGCAGCCAGTCCCAGCATCAGACCCGCCGCCCACGACCGATTGACCATCCATCCGCTCCTGTCCAATCCCACCGAGGTACGCCCGCCTCGCCAGTCCCAGGTCTTCATGCGCCTTGGGAGCGCCGCAGGATTTGCCCCCAGGAAAATGAATCCCTCCATCAGATGGCTCAAGCCGGCCTCCGGGTTTCCCCGCTCGCAGCTCCGGGGACAAGAAAGTCCCCTTGGAAAAATATAGTGAATCGCCCAGATAAGGCAAGAAAGAAGAGTAGCAGGGTCAAGCGCGGTCCGCCCGGAATCGAGTGCCACCTTACCTCAGCCGACGCGTTGAGAGGAGGGTGAGAAACCTCCTCGAAAGGCAGAACCGGGCCGATGGAGGAAGCCTTCTTGAGAGTCTGGCGGAGGGAGAGGGATTCGGACTCTGGGTACAGCTTTTGACCGTACAACGGCTTAGCAATTCTCTGCCCCGGCGCGCCAATATGTAATCGCAATCGCTTACAAGTGTCCCCGGCTACATGATTAAGAACGATTAAAAATGCGGCTGCAAAGAGAGGAACTGGAGGTATAAGTTGCGCCCCCGGGAGTTCAAAAAGAAAATCCTGGCTAGCGTATAATCCCCGCCACGTCTGCGGCGAGCGTATTTCCAGCAGCGAAAGAGCAAAGCGCCATGAATGCCGCCCAAACAGCGCATACCAACAATCACTCCATGGAAGGGGCAAAACCCGAACGCTTGATGTCGCTCGATGTCCTGCGCGGCTTCGATATGTTCTGGATCATCGGAGGAGAGCATATCTTCCGGGGGTTGGGTAAACTGGCCGATCGCCCCATCGCCGGCAAGCTGCTCGAGCAGCTTGAGCACGTCAGATGGGAAGGGCTGCATTTCTACGACGCAATCTGGCCGCTTTTCATGTTCATCATGGGCGCCGCCATGCCCTTTTCGCTGGCCCAGCGGCGTTCGCAGGGTGCGACCGACCGCAGCATGATCCTCCATGCTGTGAAGCGCGCCCTCATCCTCTTCGTGCTGGGAATGGTCGCGCAAGGAAACTTGTTGGCTTTTGATCTTTCGAAATTCCATCCTTGTTACAGTGTGCTGCACGGGATCGCCGCGGGGTATCTGATCGCTGTGATTGTGATCCTGAAAGTGAAGCCGGCACGGTATCTCGCGGTGATGGCAGGATTTCTGCTCCTTTACTGGGCGATCCTCATGCTGGTGCCCGTGCCGGGAGTTGGGGCCGGTATGCTCACACCTCAAGGCAATGTGGCAACTTACGTGGACCAACTCATCCTGGGCCGCCTCCACTACGGCGAGAACACGTGGTTCCTGAGTTATCTGGGCTTTGCTTCGTCTGTCCTGATGGGAATGCTGGCGGGGCAAGTGCTGATGTCTCCTCGTCCGGCAAAAGAGCGCGTTCTGATGCTGGCGGGCGCGGGCGTCGTTTGTCTGGCTCTGGGTCTCGCCTGGAGTCTCTCGCTTCCCATCATCAAGCTCTTGTGGACGAGTTCGTACGTTCTCCTCGCGGGCGGCCTGAGCTTCGTCCTTCTGGCCATCTTCTATCTCATTGTCGATGTGCTGCGGTACCGCCGGTGGGCGTTCGGTTTCATGGTGATTGGCATGAATTCTATCGCGGCTTATATGGCCATGATGCTTTTCGACTTTCGCCAAATCGGCAACATCTTCGTGGGCAGTCTCCTTCCGCGCCTGGGGCGATGGGATCTGCTGGTTGAATCCGCCGCGGCGTTCGGCTCGGAGTGGTTGATCCTGTACTGGCTGTACTGCAAGAAGACCTTCGTCAAGGTATGACGCTTGGTACCGGCGGCCGGAGAGAGATGGCGCGGCAGGACTCAACCGTGGATGGGCGGTTTTTCGTGCTAAGCAAGGACAATCACTCTGCGCGTTTTGACGGACAGCCCTGGGTTGCCACAGTAGTTACGTCCCCAGAGTCGGTTGGCAGTGAAAGCGCGGGGGCTGGATGGAATGCTGATTCTAGCCGTTTCCTTTAGTCTCAGGGGGTAGAGGTGAAAAAATGGACTCAATCACACGACGAGATTTGTTGAGCCGCGCGGGCCGAATAGGAGCTGCCCTGGGCATCGGATTGGCGGGGGTGAATACCACTGGCAAAACTCAGCCTGATTCACAAGTGTCCACGGGGCGCAAACTAAAGGTCATCGTCGCCGGGGGACATCCCGGAGATCCCGAATATGGTTGCGGCGGGACGATTGCCCGTTACGCAGACTTGGGTCACGAGGTGGTTCTCCTCTACCTCAACAATGGCGAGTGGCCGCCCGCGCAGGGTGGAGCATCCGCCCAGGTACGCATGGGGGAGGCCGGCAAGGCATGCGAAATCCTGAAGGCGCGCCCTCTGTATGCGGGGCAATCGAACGGGCACGCGGTGCTCGATGCTTCCCATTTTGACGAGTTTCGTAAGATCCTGGAGGCCGAGCACCCTGACGTGGTCATTACCCAGTGGCCCATCGACCATCACCGCGACCACCGTGCGACTTGCGCGCTGGCGTTCGATGCTTGGCTGAGAATGGGGAAGAAATTTGCTCTTTACTATTACGAAGTGTCAAACGGGGAGGACACGCTGCAGTTCTCTCCCACCCACTACGTGGATATTACCGAGACGGAGCCGCGAAAACGCTCCGCGTGTTACGCCCATGCTTCACAGACCCCTGACAGGTTTTATGACTTGCAGGACCAAGTCGCGAGGTTCCGAGGTGTCGAGAGCGGTTACAAACGAGCAGAAGCGTATGTCCTCCAAGTGCAAAGCCCCTATCAGGCGCTTCCGGCAGCACTGATTTGCCTTGGCGCTCAATCATTCGCATCGTCACGGGTATCCATCTCTGCGCCCATGCGGAAGGGTCGTGTATAGAGGACGATCTTTATAGGCCTGAAAACAATGCCGCATGAGGTTTCCATCCCAGCATTCCCGAGCGCAAATCGCTGATCAGAGTTCCATATCTACGACCAGGAAGGTGATGTCATCGCCGGGCGATCGGCCTCCGGCCGACTACGCCCAGAGAGCTGTGCACGACCACAACGAGGCACTACGTGTAACGGGAAACTCAACCTCGACCTGGTAGAGTTTCTTGGGGCGGGTCGGGGCGGGTCAACGACGCACGGACTAACTTAGAAAGTGGTACAACAACTGGGGACAGGTCAGCCACCCTACGAACGCACTATTATCTGATATTCTCCCGACTTGAGGTAGGACAATCTCCCCAAACGTTGCGGCGGTCTTTCGTAGGAACGATGCCCTTCCTTTCTTGGGGGGACTCAGCCGTGCTCATGATGAAGAGTATGCCGCCATTCGCGATAAATCGTATTTGCGCTAATTGAACAATAGACCACATCGCAGGCGCGATTGAGGACCTCACCAATCGCGGCGCTCCTCAACCGTGTAGTTCCTCTGACGTTTACTTCCAAACAACGCCTCGCAAGCACTAGGCAGCAAGGCGCACGAGTTCCGCACGGAATGTCAGGACTTGCAAATTCGGATGGTTGCAGGCCCCCGCAACCAACGGGCCTAATTCCGCGCAACGGGGTTGGGCCCTTCCCTTCCTGGGGCGTAACTTCCGGCCATCGAGCCTCTGACGGACTCTCGACCTCGCAACCGCCGGAGAGCGAATCACCATCTCTTGGGTGCTGATCGCACCCCCGGCGGGATAGTTTGCTTCAAAGAGGCTGAAATTATACAAAATCTATGATGGCGCCAGAGATGTTGTCGTCGCTATCAATAGCTGCGGATTCTTGCCGCAGACCGGTGAATCAGCGCCCTGGAATCGCTCGGGTTCAATCAGAGGTCAGCTCCGGCCTGAGGGGGGAGGCGTGGGAGGGAATGCGCCGCGGCCACTGTCCGAGGGCGACGGGCCTGAAGCTCGGGCCGCTGAACTTCGTCCCCCTCGACGACCGTAAGCGTACAAGACCAAAGTGCGCTGCGAAAACGGCAAGAAGGCCAAGCAGGGCACCCCGAAGACGGTAATGAATCCCAGCTTGTGAAACAGCAACAAAGGCGACGCTGCCCAAGCCGCGTCGACGACCAGGATAAGGGGGAAAATGCGATGAAACAAAAGCCCCAGATCCTCAAAGTCAAAGGCGATGGCGGCCAGGAAGTAGAGTCGCACCGCCGCTGCCGCGCACAACATGATGAGCGTGGATTCCACGAACGTAGCGACCCCGAAGGGTTGCAGCATTCTTTGGAGAACCAGCGGAATACGATGGGCATTATCCGGCAAGTAGATGAAGGCGGGTACGTACATCACCAGGTAGCCGATTTGGATCAGGGTGAACAGTGCACGGGCCCGCGAGCGCGGAATGATGGGCGACTGCGGGCGTGCGGCTATTCTCCATGTATCTGCGGGCTGGGTGCGCAAGGGCTTGAGATCGACGGTCAGTTCGCTCATCGAGGCGTACCGCTCCTCGGGCCACTTCGAGAGGCATTTGTGCAGGATGCGGTCGAGTTCGGCATACTCCGGCAAGGCAGAGCCAGCTTGCGGCAAGGGCGGCGTCGGCATTTCCAGGGCACGCTGGCGCGACGAAATGGGATCTTTGCCTGCAAAGGGGTTGAAGCCAGCGGCCATTTCATACAAAACGAGGCCCAGAGAATAGATGTCGGTTCGCAAATCCACCGGCTTCGGAAAGGCCTGCTCAGGCGACATGTAATCAGGGGTGCCAATGAACAGGGCCTCGGACTTCGTAATATCCAGGAGTGTCGTCCCGCCGCTATCGGCCGGGGCCGATGCGGAGAAGACCTTTACTTTCTTGGCCAGGCCAAAATCCAGAATCTTGACCTGGCGGGATCCATCCGGCTGGGTCACCAACATGATGTTCTTGGGCTTGAGGTCGCGATGAATAAAACCCTTCGCGTGCGCCGCTCCGAGGGCATCAGCGATGGCGATGCCGACTTCCAGAATCTGGCTAAGGGTAAACGGAACTTGACCGAGCAGGGCATCAAGGGTTTCCCCGTCCACGAACTCGTAGACGATAAACACCATTTCCTCGCCGTCGTCGTATTTGTCGGTTGCCCTCACGACGGCGGAATGATTGATGACTGCGGCAGCTTGAACTTCGAGGGCAACGCGCTTACGGAACTGGGGATCGCGGAGGAGATCCGGCTTGATCCTCTTGAGGGCCACCGTGCATCTCAAGCGCATATCGAAGGCAAGGTAGACCTCGCCCATTCCCCCGGAGTCGATAAGTCGCTCGATTCGGTAGCGGCCC
>JAIQGB010000016.1 GCA_020072905.1 Terriglobia bacterium
CTGTGGGGCCGGCGCTGCGGGGCAACGCCCTCCCCGAACCCGTGAGGCGAAGCCTGGATTCCGGCCCTGGTGCCCGGCTGGCTTGAAAATCCCTCGCGCTGCGAATATCCTTTCGCGTATTTCCGTGGGTAGTGGAGGGCGAAGTGGCGAAAACGAAAGTGCTCGTGGCATTGAGGGATGTGCAATCGGTAGAGAGTCTGGTGGCGCTGGCGTGTCAGGTTTCGAGCGGCATGGAAGCGGAGCTCACGGCTCTGCACGTCGTCGAGATCCCCATGGCCACGCCGATTGAAGCCGACGACGAAGTCCTGGACTACCCCGGGCACGAGATTCTCGAGCACGCCCGGAAGTATGCCGCAGAACATTTCTCCCGCCCGATGGCGGTGAAGCTGCTGCGCGCGCGTCAGGCGGGCGAGGCCATTGTAGGTGAAGCCTCGGAGCAAGGGGCCGACTCCCTGGTCGTGGGTTACCATCAGCCCCACACGTTGGGGGAAATTCTCCTCGGGTCGACGGTCCAGTATGTGGTTCGGCACGCGCCCTGCCGTGTCATCGTGCAAATTCCCCCGCCGCACCACCGCTGATCCGGCTTGGCCTCCTTTGGGGAACCGCTGCGGCAACGGTCTGCCAAACCTGGTCGGCTGGAGCACCTTCTACCGCCATCCTATCGCCCTCCTGCTTGACAAGGCTGGGTGCTTGACATAGAGTTCGCCCGAATCAGGTCGAAAGAGTCTCGTATCACGCATTGAAGACCAACAACCTCCAGGATTGAGCGTGACGCTCGCAATGAGTAGGATGTGTCGCGTACGCCCATTTGGGCAGGGATTCACGCGACCCTGGACGTGATTTCAGACTCGTGTGGAGGGATTCCCGATGATGAGAAAAACTCGGATGTTCGCGGCCCTGCAACTTCTCCTGGGTATGCTGTGCCTGCTCGTGCCGGCCCGGGTCCTGCTGGCCCAGCGGGAAGGGGAGATGGCGGGATTGGCTTTTGCGGGCGCGTTCCTGTTCATTTTCTTTCTCTTTTTTCTGGCGTTCTATGTATACATGGCGCTGGCACTTTCAACGATCGCCAAAAAAACCAACACGGAGAACCCGTGGCTGGCTTGGATCCCCATCGTCAACATTGTTCTGATGTTGAACATCGCGAAGAAGCCGATTTGGTGGATCATCCTCTGTTTCGTTCCTTTGGTTAACATCGTCATCATAATCATCGTGTGGATGGCGATTGCCGAAGCGCGGGGCAAGCCCAACTGGTGGGGCATCCTGATGATTGTTCCCTTCGTCAACCTCATCGTGCCCGGCTATCTGGCTTGGGCCGACTAACCGACGAGGCGCGGCTCCACGAGTAATAGGTGACCGGGAACTGGCGGTTCCGACGCCAACGGAGCAAGGTAACGCAGACCTCCGCCGTCAAGGTCCGCGGCTCTGCCTTAAGAAGAACCGCGGACCTGAGGAACGCAGGCCCGCGCTACCCGCTTCTGCTCTCCACCCGCAATTCCCGAAAACCCATGAGGACCTTGCCGAGCCATCCTGCGTGGTATACTCGGCTCGCAACAAAGCAGGAAGCGGATAGCTACACCTCCCTGGCAGGTTGGCCATGGTCATTGCCTCGCAACTGCGTCCTGGCATGGTCCTGAGGATGGGGGAGGACTTGCTGAAGGTGGAGGAATCGGTCTATCACGTAGGGCAGGGCAAGATGCCGGGCAGCGTCCACGCCAGACTCCGCAATGCGCGGACGGGGTCGCTGAAGGAGCCTCGCTTCCGGCCGGAAGAACGCCTGGGGGACGTCCTCCTTGAGAAGCAGGAGATGGAGTTCCTTTACAGCGACGCGGAATCGGCGACCTTCATGCACCCGGTTACCTACGAGCAGGTTTCAATCCCTCTCGAGGCGATCGGGCCGGCGCAGAAATTCCTCAAGCCGGAGATGAGAATTCCCGTGGAATCCTATGAAGGCGAGCCGGTTAGCATCGACTTCCCCCAGATGGTCGAAGTCAAAATCGCCACCACCGCTCAGCCCGTGCACCAGCAGCAGGACAACACTTACAAATCCGCCACGCTGGAGAACGGCGTGGACGTGATGGTGCCGCAGTTCATTCGGCCGGGGGAAATCGTCCGCATCGAGGTGAGCACGGGCAAATACGTGGACCGCGTGTGCACTGACCTCAAGCGAGTGTAGAGACGGCCCGGCGGGCCGCCTCCCGCTTCAGTAGCGCTCCCTGCGCGCCGAGCGATTCATCCGCGAAGTCGCCGGTCGTAGACCGGCGCTACAGTGGTTTTCCTCAGAGCGTCTTCAGGTACTCGATCAGGCTGTCGATTTCTCCCGCGGAAAGCTTCTTGCCGAAGGCGGGCATGGCCTTGCTGCCCTTCTCGATCTGTTCGCGGACGGCGGCTTCCGTAACCGGCTTGTGGCTCTGAGGGAGTTCCTTATTCTTGAAGAGGTCCTTCAGCCCGGGGCCAAGTTTCTTGTCGGCCTTGTCGGGGAAGTGGCACATATTGCAGTTCTTCTTGTAGATGGCTTCGCCCTCCGCGGCCTTCTTGTCGTCTGCTGAAGAAAGAGTCAGCGGGAGAATAAGGCCTAGCGTGACCACGAAACTCAACGCGAAAAGGTGAATTCTCTTCATCCTGTGGCTCCTTGTAATTTCGATCCAAACCTCCTGCGCAAAACCACTTCCTTCACTGCTGCCGTGCCAGACTCTCGCAGCCGCCTCTCGATTTCGATGCGGGAGTCGTCCGGCGGGTTGATGACTCCAATCAGGATATATCCGTCGGAGACCGCCGGGTCGTAGAGCTGCGCCCTCCAATCCGGGATGCCCGCCGTTATCAATAAGGTTACGAGAGTCATGAGGATAGCGCCCAGCATCGTCAGTTCGTAAGTGACAATCCCGTTCGTCCATTGCGCAACAATGGGCATGCCGCCGGTGGGAATCGGATAGGCCCTCTGGGTGAGAGAGGAAAGGAGATAACCGCTTCCGCCGCCCAGCACCCCGCCGAGCGCCGCAAGCCACGGCATCGGCGTGCGATGGTCCCGCCGGCCAAATTCGAATTCCTCCAATGGCTCGCCGGAAATGACCGTGATGTCGCGGTCGGGAATCCCCGCGGCCCGCAGCGAATCAGCCGCCCTCTGTGCCCTTTCGGGATCCGAATAGAGTCCGTAAACTGCTTTCACCAGCAAGTTCCCTCGCCTTCCTTTGCGGCCGCCATATCTTGAAACTGGAAACTGGAAAATCGAAAATTGAGCCTCGAAAATCGTGAACGAGTTTCCAATTTCAAGTTTCCAATTTCTGTTCCAAGCCGGCGGTCAATTCCCGCCGCTCTCTCGTCTCCTGACTTCTGACTCCTGACTTCTTTTGCAGTCCCAGCTTCAGTTCCCAAATCGAAATAATCGGCACGGCCTTTGAGAACAGAACGTAAAGCAGCGCCATGCCGGCAAACGTGCCTGCCATGATCGTGATCTCGACCCAAGTGGGGCGGTAAGTTCCCCAGTTGTAGGGCATGTACTTATGACTGAGCGAAGGAACGATGATGAGGAACCGCTCCAGCCACATACCTGCTACCACCCCAATCGAGGCGATCACCGTGCCGGTGATCGTGCGCAGCCGCTTGATGGCCAGGATCGGGAAGGGAAGGAGGAAATTGCAGAAGACCATCGTCCAGAAGAGCGGCGCGTAGGCGCCCTGCTGCGTGGTCCAGAAGACCGCCATCTCCGAAGGATCATTTCCGTACCAGACCGTGAGCCTTTCCGCGAAAACAAAATAGAACCACAGCAGGCTCATCATCAGTAGGAGCTTGCCGAGGTTGTCGAAATGCACCGGCTTCAGGTAATCCTCGAGGTGGAGGAACTTCCTCAGACAGGCCATGGCGATGATGAGCGCGGCGATGCCGCTGAAAATGGCCCCCGCCACGAAATAGGGGCCGAAGATCGTCGAGTGCCACATCGGCACCGGCGCCATGGCGAAATCCCAGGAAACGATGGTGTGGACGGAAACCGCCACGGGAATAATGGCGATCGCCATGATGTGCATGGCAGTCTCGAGCCGCGACCACTGTTTGGGTGTGCCTCGCCAGCCGAGGGAAAGAATTCCGTAGACCCTCTTGCGCCAGCCGGAGGCTTTGTCGCGCACCAGCGCCCAATCGGGAATGATGGGCAACGTCAGGAAGGCCACGCTGCCGATCAAGTACGTATTTATGGCGAAGAAGTCCCAGACAAGAGGCGAGCGGAAATTGGGCCAGATCTGGCGCTCGCTCGCATAGGGAATCAGCCAGAAGGCCAGCCACGGCCGCCCAAGGTGAATGATGGGAAACATCGCGCCGATGGAAAGTGCAAAGACCGTGATGACTTCCGCGCAGCGGGTCACAGGCCGCCGCCACGTGGCGTTGGCGAGCCGCAGAATGGCGGAAATCAATGTGCCCGCGTGACTGATACCGATCCAGAAAACAAAATTGGTGATGTAGAATCCCCAGAAGACCGGCCGTCGGAGTCCCGAGACCCCAATGCCGCTGTAGGCCTGGTAGCCAAAAGCCGCGAAGGCGGCCACCACCACCGCCCCGAGCAAGGCGACCGCGACGTAGAACTTCGTCGAGGTCCGCGAGAGCGGCCGCAGCAAGTCCTCGGTGATTTGGTTAGGACTCTTTTCCATCGTTCCAGGACTCACGTCGCAGATAGATGACGCTGGGCTTGGTCCCCAACTCTTCCAGCAGCCGGGTGGCGCGATTCGAGCCCGCGAGGCGCGAGACTTCGCTCTTTGGGTCGTTCAGGTCGCCGAAGACCAGCGCCTTGGGTGGACAGGACTGCGCGCAGGCGGGCTGCACGTCGCCGTCCTTCAGCTCGCGCTTCTCCGCTTTGGCCGCGATTTCCGCCGCCTTGATGCGCTGCACGCAGAAGGTGCACTTTTCCATTACGCCCACTTCGCGCACGGAGACGTCCGGGTTCAGTTGCAGATGCAACGGCTTCTCCCAGACCGGGTTGTAGAAATTGAAGAAGCGCACGTTGTACGGGCAGGCGTTGGCGCAATAGCGTGTGCCGATGCAGCGGTTGTAGACCTGCCCGTTCAATCCCTCGGTGGTGTGGTAGCTCGCATACGTCGGACAAACCGGTTCGCAAGGCGCCGCGTCGCACTGCTGGCAGAACACCGGCTGGAACTTGACGCGCACATCAGGAAATTCGCCCTCGTAGTAGCGCTCGACGCGCATCCAGTGCATAGCGCGGCCTATGGTGGCCTGTTCTTCGCCCACCGTCGGGATGTTGTTTTCGGCATGGCACGCCACCACGCAGGCCTCGCAGCCTGTGCAGCGGTCGAGGTCAACGACCATGGCCCATTGCATTTTGGATTTTGGATTTTGGATTTTGGGGTCCATCTCTTTCCGCCTACCTTCCCGCTGCCCTCCCTCGCATTGTCTTGATTGATGCAACGGTCATGGCAACCAGCTCATTGGCCTCCTTCTTCAGAGACGTCACGCGTTCGGCCCCGATGACCCCCGACTCTTCCAACAGTTCCATCCAATAAATGGATTTGTGCGCTTCCTCTTCCACGATGGCCAACTTAGCCCTGACATCCGCAGTGGACCTTCCCCTGCATGCCGCACGATAGTCTGTGCCCACCGAAGTTGCACACCGCAAGAGTTGCCTCCCGATCACGTCAATCGCCTTTGTGCGGCCATGCGATTCCACGAGTGCGATTACCTGTAACGCGAACTTCTTTGTGCGGTTTTTTGAATGCTGTTTCGTCCACGTCTTGTCCGAAGTCCGCCGAAGGCGTAGAATCGGCAATCCAAAATCCAAAATCGAAAATCCAAAATCACCGGTGCTCCTGCGGGTGTTCCCGCAATTCCGCTCCAAACAACGCCAGCTTGCCCTCACCGATTTTCGAGATCTTCACGCGCGTCGCCGCCCAGGCCAGCGAACCGGTCTCATGTTCAACAAGAGGATGCAGAATCTTGACCGGATTGGCTCCTCTCGACGTAGCGTATCGAGTGTACTGGTTGTGTCCCTGCCCCACGGGCATGGCGACCACGTCCGGTGCAATCCCGGGCGAGAGCAGAGCGGGGGCCTGCAACTTCCCGTCCGCAGACGTCACCTCCACGAGGTCGCCCTGCGCAATGCCCATTCTTGCGGCTGTCTGGGGATTGATCTCCAACCAGGTTCCCCACATGGCGGTTGAAAGCGGGTCCGGCGCCTCCTGAAGCCAGGGCAAGTGCGCCAGTGAGCCGTCGTAGAGCAACTGCGACGGGTAGGGAAGAAAATGAAAAGGAAAGTTGTGCTCTTCTTCGTAGAACTCAGCCTTCAGCAAACTTCCAAAGCTGTACTCCAGCTTTAGTGCCCGTGTTGAGGGGGCGAGACCCTCGCTGCTCCACCAGCCACCCTGTTCCCGAATTTGCGCCCAGAACTCATCGGCCTTGGTTGCCTCGATGGAGCTCGTCTGTTTCCATAGGCCGCCATACGCTTCCTTCAGCATTTCCTCATAGGTCTTCCACGGCAGCGCTTTACTCACCTCCTGGCCAAGTTGGTGAGCAATCTCCAACAAGGTATCCGGCATAGCCCGCGTGTTGTGCAGCGGGCGCACGGCGGGGGCCGCAAGGCTTACCACCGCCAGCCTTGTGCCCGATTCGGGGATATCGTCAAGCCACGATTCCAACGGCGAGTGGTCGGGCAATATCAAATCGGCGTGAACACTGGTCTCATCGACGAAGCTGCCGAAGCTGGCAATGAACGGGACCTTCGACAAAATCTCAGGAACATCGGCAGGCGTGAGAAGCGCCGGGTTAGCCTCGTACAGGAACAATGCTTTGAGGGGCTGCGGTTTCGCTTTGGGAGGTTGAGCATTTCTGGGTGAGCCGGAGAAAACTCCAGAACTCATCCCATAGGGCTCGAGGATGCGGCTTGCCAACCGGCTGAAGGCCGGATAAGCACCCTCCAGACCGCTGTTTTCGTGTCCCGAGGCTGTTCCGTCGAGCTTCGGCAGCGGAGTAAAGAGAATCCCGCCCGGCTGCTCGACGGAGCCTAGCAAGGCGTTCAGGGCGTTCACGGCAAGGGCAGTCCTCAAGCCGTTGGTCTGGGCGAGAGGGGCGTCTCCGGCAACGGCCACGGCAGGTGGATGAGTCGCCATTTCCCGTGCGAGCCGGACAATCGTCGCCGTCGGCACGCCGGTCTGCATCTCGATCTTCTCGGGTGGAAACTCCTCGCGCCCCTCCAACCATCCTGGGATCAGATCGCCGGCGCGGCCGGCTCCTTCCGGGCGTCGAAGCTTCTCGCGGATAATGACGTGCGCGAGGCCCAGGGCAAGCGCGCCTTCTGTAGCGGGCCGCGCATAGATCCACTCGTCAGCGTTGGCGCCCGTTTGGGACAGGCGCGGCTCGACCATGACGAACTTCCCGCGCTGGCCGGGCCGGCCCTGGCGCATCTGACCGTAGGCGATGGATTGGGCGACCGGGGAATTCCATGTGCCGAGGAAGTCAGCTCCAAATGATAGGACGTAGTTGGAGCGGGCAAGATCCAGCGTCGGCAATTGCGGCCGCCCAAAGCTCAAGGCGTTGGCGCGCCGGAGAACCGACTCGTCAAAAAGTTCGAACATGACCGGGGGTGGAGCACCGTAGGCGCCCAAAAAACGCTCGATGAGCTCGCGACCCTGGCCGCGCAAGGGTTTGGTCAGGAACGCCAGCGAAGCTTGCTGCTTCGCAGCCTGGAGTTCCTGGAGTTTCGCGACCAGTTCTTTGATCGCCTCGTCCCAACTGATTTCCTGGAATTGGCCGGAGCCGCGCGGGCCGGTGCGCTTGAGCGGATGCTTGATGCGGTCGGGATGGTAAGTGACCTGAAGCATCGCCTGGCCGCGCGGGCAGAGCTTGCCCTGGCTGACGGGATGCTTCGGATTGCCTTCGACTTTGTTGGCGAGGCCCATTTTCATGAGCCCCAGCTTGCCGTTGCGGATCACTTCGGCGTCGCCTTCCATCACCTTTACCAGCGTCCCGCAACCCGCCGGACAGAGCGTGCAGATGCTGGGTTTCCACGTGGCCACGCCCGGCGTCAATTCCTCTTCCGGGATGAAGCGGATGAGCTGGACGTCCGGCTGGCCGCAGCCGTCGAGCGCCGCCGTCGCGCCGGTTATCGCCGAGAGTTTGATGAAGTCACGCCGCTGCATAAGAACAGTGACCAGTGACGAGTGACCAGTGACGAGCAAGATCCGAAGACCGTAAAGCAAAAACCCAAAATGGAAAAGCGGCAACTGACATCTGAGAACTGAAAACTGACAACTGCCCTCCTAGAAATGGCACGTGATGCAATCCAGCGACGCTTTCTTCTGCCGGTGGCAGCTCACGCAGTAACCCATGTTCAGATCCACGGCGCGCACCGCGACGGTTTGTTGCGTCATGTTGCCGTGGCAGTGTGCGCAATCGACCCCCGCGCGGATGTGCGGCGCATGATTGAACTTCACGTGCACGGTGGGGCTGTATGCGTAAACGCGCTGCCAGGGAATGTCCTCACCGCGCGCCTGGTAGGCGGCGATTTTCTTGATCTCCAGTTTGTCTGCGGCGATCGTCTGGTGACACGTCATGCAAAGCTCGACACTGGGAATGCCTGCCACCGGGCCGGTCTCCACGGTGGTGTGGCAATCGGTACACTGCATCCCATTCGCGAGATGAACTTTGTGCGTGAAGGCGATAGGCTGCACAGGCACGGGCTGGCGATTGAAGAAATCACGAATCGCGTCGAGCACGCCGCGGTGGGCGGGCGTGAAGACGGGCGAAACCTGGGCGCGCGCGTCCTCCCCCGTGCGCTGCGCACCACTCTGAGGCGAACCCGCGTAGATCAGCAACCCCAGCGCACCGACCCCCAGGGGAGCGACAATCCATTTCCGTTGCGAAGAGAAAGGCACGCGCCAATTACCCGGTTATGACCAAAGTCCTGTGAAGAGCCAACTATCCTACACGCCGTCTTTCGACGTGTAAACATGATGATGAAGCACCTGCGCGTTGAAGACGTAACGGCGCGGTCACAATTTGGTCAAAGGGCTGTCGCGCACTCAACGCCTGGGCGATACGCTGGCGGAAGCGTTCTTGCTCTTGGTGAATCCGCCGCCTCCTGATATCATTCCGCCGTCCGGCCCATGGATACCGTCTCCCCATCGTCGCCCGTTGGCTCGCGCCCGCAACTGAAAATCCGCAGCGCCGAAAAACGCGATGCCGCGGAAATCGCGCAAATCTACCATCAGGCGACGCAAGACGGGCTTGCCACTTTTGAGAACTTTCTCGCCACGCCCGACGAGCGCGACCGCTGGCTGGAGGAGCATCGCGGGAAGTTTCCCTTGCTGGTGGCGGAGTGGGCAGGCCGGGTTCTGGGTTGGGCTTCCTTGAGCCCTTATCATATCCGGCCGCACATCGAAGGCGTCGTGGAGATGCTGATCTACATCGATCGGGATTTCCGGCGGCACGGCGTGGGCCGAGAACTGATGCGCGCCCTGCAAGTCGCCGCGCGGGAATCAGGCCACCGCAAGATCGTCGGGCGGTTCGTCGCTCACAATGATGCCGGGCGGACGCTCTGCCGGCTGACCGGCTGGCGGGAAGTCGGCATCCACCAGAAACACACCTACCTCGACGGCCGCTGGCAGGATATGGTCATCGTCGAGTACCTGATCCTCGAAAACCTCTCCAAGCCGCTCGGCAAATGAATTGGGCCCGCGTCCTCCCCCGAGGATTGCGTCTCCGGCGCCGGATTCTCGACCCAAGCCGACTCCCAATTTAGATTTTATGCGAACGGCCCGAAAAGGGGGAGGTTTCATGCCCGCGGCGACGCTCGAGCGGACAGGCGGCGCCAGGCATAATAGATCGGCGCGCCGGCCAGCACTAGCGCCAGGCCGAAAAAGGATTCGCGCGGGCTACGAACCAGCGTGTTGGCGACGATAATTAGCGCCGCCAGCGAAAATGCCAGGGGCAGGAACGGGTATCCCCACACGCGATACGGACGCTCCAGGTGGGGCAGCCGGCGGCGTAGAATCACCACCGCCACGATCGCTCCGGCGTAGAACATCCAGGCCGTGAAGATGACGTAGGTATAGAGCTGCTCGTACGTTCCGCTGGTGGCCAGGACAGCGGCCCATACCCCCTGAATGACCAGGGCAACCGCCGGGGTCTCGTAGCGGGAGTGGACGCGCCCCACGGCGGAGAAAAAAACGCCGTCGCGCGCCAGGGCGTAAAGGACCCGCGCCCCGCCTAGAATGTTGCCGTTCAGCGCTCCGAAGATCGAGCACAAGATGAGCGCCGAGACCAGCGCTGCCCCGCGCGGTCCGGCCAGCGCTTCCATGACCCGGGCGGCCACCCGCTGGTGTTCGGCCAGTGCTCCGAGCGAGAGCACGCGCAGGTAGGCGAAGTTGGCGCTGAAGTAGACGACGATGACCACCAACATCCCCCAGAGAAAGCTTCGCGGCAATACACGGCCGGGGTCTTTGACTTCCCCTGCCGCGTAGGAAAGCAGGTGCCAGCCGTGGTAGGCCCACAGCACGCCGACCAGCGCCACGCCGAACGAACTCAGCGTGGTCTGCGGAGCAGGCAGAGGAAGCGATGAGCTTACCGGGGCGATGCCGGGCGAAAACAACGCAAAGCCGACGATCATCGCCAGTCCGACCAGCTTGGCAAACATGAAGATCGTCTGGACCGCCGCGCCTTTGCGCACGCCGAGGATATTGACCAAAGTGAGGAAGGCAATGACGCCGGAAGCGACCAACTTCTGCTGAACGGGCGTGAAGGGAAAGAAGGTTGCGCTGTAGATGCTGAAGGCGACAGCCAGCGTGGCAATTCCGCCCGACTCCACGACGAGCAGCATCGCCCAGCCATAAAGGAAGGCAATCAGTTTTCCGTAGGCTTGGCGGAGATAAACGTAGATTCCGCCCGCCTCCGGGGTGGCGGCTCCCAGCTCGGCGAGCGAGAGTGCCCCCGCCAGCGACAGCACTCCGCCTACAACCCAGACGAGGTAGAGGCTGCCGACCGACCCCACGTGCTGGGCGACGTTGTGCGGGACGAGGAAAATCCCCGAGCCGATAATCGTGCCGACCACGATCGCCGTCGAGGCCAGTTGGCCGAGGGCGCGGGGCAGGGACTTTTCACTTACGGCGGCTTTTGCCGTCCGGGGCGGTGTCAGCATTTTGCGTCGCAGTTTATCTTTACGAGCCCAGCGCGTGCCATTATACTGGGTGCCTCTTTGCGAACGCAGAGAAGTTTTTTGGGACCGTCTGCACGCTCGACCGGAGCCTGTCAATCAGATGACCACACATTTCTCTCCCCGCCGTTTTCAGGATCAAGTTGCTCTGGTAGCCGGCGGCGCGCAGGGGATTGGCAAGGCAATCGCCGCGCGCCTGGCGCGGGAGGGGGCAAGGCTGGTCATGGCGGACGTCGATCGGGACATGATGCGCAAGACGGCGGCTGAAATCACCGCGGAAGGCGGCAGCGTCCGGACGCTCTACTGCAACGTCAGCCAGCGCCGCTCGGTCGAGCGGCTGGTCGCGCGCATCCTCGGCTGGTACGGAAAGGTCGACGTCATGATCTTCGTGGCCGGCGTGGTCCGCGGGCTTCCCTTCGTGAAGACGCAAGAGAAAGACTGGGATTACGTCATCGACACCAACCTGAAGGGCGCCTTCCTGGTGGCGCGTGCCGTGACGCCGCACATGGTCAAGCGCCGGCGCGGCAAGCTGGTCTTCATGGCCTCCACGAACAGTTGGGATGCGGAGGCGGAGTTGGCCGCGTACAATGTCTCCAAGGCAGGCGTATTCCTGCTGGCCAAGACGCTGGCGCGCGAACTCGGGCCGTACGGCATCAACTCCAACGCCGTGGGGCCGGGCCTGATCCGCACGCGCCTCTCCGAGCCTTTCATTCAGGATCCGAAGTTCATCAAGAAGTACGAAACCCTGATTCCGGTGGGAAGGATTGGTATGCCGGAGGATGTGGCCGGTCCGGCGACCTTCCTTGCCTCTCGCGATGCGGATTTTGTGAATGGCGTGTTGCTCTTCGTCGATGGTGGACAACTGGCATAAAGCGAGCGTCCAGCCAGAAAGCATTCTCTCCGCTCTGCCAAAACCGTTTTCTCATTTCGGAGGATTCATCCGTGTGGGCATACAAGAACTCGCAAGAACTCTTTGAGTGGTGCAAGATCCCACCCGAGGAGCTTCCCAGCCATCCGAAAGCCAAGGTCAAACTCAAGATTGTTCCCAGCAAGCAGGATGTTTACCGCGTCTTTGCGGACACGCTGGCGGACGAGGTGAAAGCCAACAACGCCGCCGGCCGCCCGACGCGCTGGATTCTGCCCTGCGGGCCGCGGGGCGAATACCCGCTTTTTATCGAGCGAGTGAATCGCGAGCGGATCAGCCTGAAGAACCTCCACGTCTTTCACATGGACGATCATCTCGACTGGCAGGGCCGGCACTTGGCACTCGACCATCCCTTCAGCTTGCGGGGATGGATGACGAGGTGCTTCTATGGGCCGATCGATCCCGCGCTCAACGTCCCCGAAGCTCAACGTCACTTTCCCCACGTTTCGCGCGTGGATGAAATGGCGGAGAAAATCGCCGCGGTGGGCGGAGTCGACTCCACGTACGGCGGCATCGGCTATCGGGGTCACATCGCCTACAACGAGCCGCCGCGCTCACCGTGGTATCGCGTCAGCGTCGAGGAGTTCCGCAACTGCACGACACGTATCCTGCATCTGAACGAGGACACGCTTGTCGCGCTCAGCCATCGGGCCGCCGGAGGCTGTTCGGACATGGTGGCGCCGATGGCGATCACGCTCGGCATGCGGGAACTGCTGGGTGCGCGGCGCATTCGCCTCTACAGCGAAACCGGCGCGTGGAAGCAGACGGTGATTCGCATCCTGCTTTTCGGCAACGTCAGTCCGGAGGTTCCGGTCACCTATTGTCAGGAACATCCCGACTGCGAAGTCACGGTGGATGAGGCGACCGCAGCATGTCCGCCGCTGGGAATCTAGCCCGCCGGTGAGGCCAAAGATGGAACGCGACGGAGTGGTGGTTGTCGGCAGTCACGTGCAGGGCTTGTTCATGCGCGTCGAGCGCTTCCCGGCGGCGGATGAAACCGTGCTGGGTTGGGACTACCGCGAGGCGCTCGACGGCGGCAAAGGCTCGCACCAGGCCATCGCCTGCGGGCGGCTGGGGCTGAAGACTTGGTTCGTGGGCAAAGTCGGCAAGGACCGCCTGGGCGAACGCGGCGCCGGCTGGATGCGCGACGCTGGCGTGGACCTCAGCTTCCTGGCTTGGAGCGAAACCTCCGCGACGGGCTGCGGATTTGTCATGATTCGCGGCGACGGCGTCCCGGCCATCACTACGGCGATGGGGGCGAATGAGGAACTCTCGCCCGCCGACATCGATCGTGCAGCCCCACTGTTTGAGAAAGCGCGGTTGGTCCTCGTGACCTTCGAGATCCCTGCGGCGACGGCGCTCTATGCCCTGCGCCGCGCCAAAGAGCTGGGGGCAAAAACGATTCTGACGCCCGGGCCCGCCGAGCCTTTGGCGCGCGATGCCCTCAGGGGTCTCGATATCCTGGTCCCCAATCGGACTGAGGCAGGAGTGTCGATGGGAGATGCCGCCGGGCGAGACGTGCCCGCGCTGGAACTGGCGCGGCGGCTGCAAGATTACTTCGGAGTCCAGAAAGTCATCATCACCCTGGGCGCCGACGGAGCTCTGGTGACTGACGGCCCGGACCAGCGGCAGGTGCCTGCTTATAAGGTGGAGGTGCTTGATACCCCCGGCGCGGGAGATGCATTTACGGCGGGCCTTGCCGCGGGACTTGTTGCCGGTGCGCCACTGGCCGAGGCGGCGCAGTTCGGCTGTCTCACGGCGGCCCGCGCCGTCACCATCCGCGAAAGTGTGCCCGGTTTTGGCACGTTTGCTGAGATCACGGACTTCGCGGCGGCGCACGGCTTTGAAATCCCGTCCCGGATTTTGCAGTCCCGGCGCGCGGCCGGTTGAAACAGGAGGAGGAGGCGAACATCAATGGCAGTCGTCATGCGTTTTGTGCAACGGTTCAAGGCGGACAAGCGGAAAGAATTCATGGACCTGGAAAAAGAGTTTGCGCGCCTCGAGAAGCAGGGAATCCTCACGCCCGGCCAGCGGATGACCCCGGTCGCGGCGCGCGAGCCGGGGAACACGCTGATCTGGGAGGCGCCGTTCAAGGACCTTGCCGCCGCCGAGCGTGTGCTCAAAGCGCTGGAGCAAGGCGAAGCCCACCAGAAGCTCTTCGCAAAGCAGGTGCCCTATTTTGAGGATGCCTGGGTCGAGTTCTACGAGGTGTTGGAGTTCGATTAGGCAAATTCAATTCTTCAGGAGAAGCTATGCGTAAAGTGGTTCGCACTTCCGAGGCGCCCCGGCCGCGGGGAGCGTATTCGCAGGCGATCGTGGCGGATGGCTTTGTTTTCGTGGCGGGCCAGGGGGCCGCGAACCCCCAGACGAACGAACTGGAACTCGGCGATATCCGCTCCGAGACTCGGCGCACGCTGGAGAACATCCGCGCCATTCTGGAGGCGGCGGGAAGCTCGCTCGGGGACGTCGTCCGCGTCGGTGTCTTTCTTGCCGACATCAATGATTTTGCGGCCATGAACGAAGTGTATGGGGAGTTCTTCCCCGAAGATCCCCCCGCGCGCACGACGGTGGGCGCTCATTTGCCCAAGATCAAGGTCGAAATCGATTGCATCGCGCGCGTGCGCAAAGGGCGAAAACGTTAGGCCGGAGCACGGGATCTGGCTTTGGTTGAGTTGAGGCGACCATGCATTACACGGAACTTCCCACTCCCGCGCTGATGATCGATCTCGATGGGGTGGAGCGCAACCTCGACCGCATGGCGAAGCTCTGTCGCGAGCAGGGCGTGGGCTTGCGGCCGCACACCAAAACCCACAAGACGCCGGAAGTCGGGCGAATGCAGCTCGACCGGGGCGCGGTGGGCCTGACGGTCGCCAAAATCGGTGAGGCCGAGGTGATGGCGGAAGCGGGATTGGATGACATCCTCGTCGCCTTCCCAATCTTCGGTGGCGAAAAGCTGTGGCGCCTCGCGCAAATCGCCCGGCAGCGGCGCGTGCTGGTTTCTCTGGATGACGAGGCTACGGCGTGGGAACTCTCTCGCGCAGCCAGCGCCCAGCAGGCGACCGTGGGCGTCCTCGTGGAGTTCGATGCGGGATTCCACCGCTGTGGCCTGCCGCCGGGGCCGGGATGTGTGGCGCTCGCCAAGAAGATTGAGCAGATGCCGGGCCTCAAATTCCGCGGACTGATGACCTACTTCGGAAACGTCTGGGGCACGGTGGAAGAGCGCCGCAAAGAGGCCGAGCAGGTGCGCGGCCGCGTGGCCAAGGCCCTGGCGGCATTCGCCGAGGTGAGTATGCCCGTCGAAATCGTCTCCGGTGGCTCAACGCCCTCGGCGGAGTTTGCCAGCCTGATACCGGGTCTCACGGAAATCCGCCCGGGAACCTACGTCTATAACGACATGAACACTTACTACCAGGGCGTCTGCCGGATGGAGGATTGCGCGGTCCGCGTCCTGGCCACCGTCGTCTCAACCGCTGTCCAAGGCAAGGCGATTATTGACGCCGGCTCGAAGACGTTTTCCTCCGACCTGTTGGGCTCGGGGCCGAAGGCGGGTTACGGCTACGTGGTCGAAGCGCCCGACGCGTCCGTCATCAAGCTGAACGAGGAGCACGGCCACCTCGACATCACCAAGTCTGCCCATCAGTTCCAGGTGGGCGAAGTTCTGACGGTGATCCCCAACCACGTCTGCACCTGCGTCAACATGCACGACGACGCGTTCCTGCTGCGCCGCGGCGAAGTCGTCGGCTCCTGGCGCATCGCCGCGCGGGGGAAGGTCCGCTAGGAGCGGGTCTCAGACCCGCCCGCAGCCCGGGTATCCACCTCTGGGAATTCGCCCCATGTTACACTAGCCTCCGGAGGGATGGGTGAGCGGTTGAAACCGGCGGTCTTGAAAACCGCTGTGGGGGAAACTCCACCGGGGGTTCGAATCCCTCTCCCTCCGCCATTCAGTCTGTCCAATTGGACTCTCCGCTGCATCGGAGGCGAGAATCCCCCAAATTAGCCGAATTCTGCACCGTGCTGCATCAAATCGGACTGTCGAGAATCGGTCTTCCCGCCATCGGGTTCAATCAGCACGTGTTTTCTCCGGAATGTGGTCCCATCGTCCGGTTTTATAAAGGATCCACGCATCAGGATCTGCGAACGCCATGAGGCGTGCCCGACGCCACGTCTTCAGCGGTCCGGCAACCGTCCCGACCGTAGACTGCCGGATTCATGATCCGTTGGTCTCAGGTTCGAGTTTTGGTGGGCCCGCCAATCTCTCTGACCAGTTTCCATCAACTCGTTGTGTTTCCTAGGCAGCCTGCTGACAGCCGCGCCCGCCGTGGGCTTGCGGCATGTCTATCTGCCGCTTAGGGACTTTGCAAAACAGGGAACAGGAAACTCGCTCCCGCCAGGCTGCCGGACGTCTGAAGAGCTGCTTGTGCCGCAGTTGTGACGAGGACTTGTGGCAGAACAAGGGATTCCAAAGGAAATGGTTTCCTAAACCGTGGGTCGGGAGTTCGAATCTCCCCAGGCCTACCACTTTCCCACGAGTCTTCTTACATTTAGACAACACGCGCATGGGAAGCACCCGTTGTTGGGTGCATACTGGTGCATATTCGTTCCAGAGATTTCATGGCTGCGACGGCGTCCGCTGGCACCGACTTGATGTAGCTGTTCTGAGTGGTTGCCAAGTTCGAGTGCCTCAGGACCGCTTGGATGGACTTGTCAGCCACGCCGAGTCGATACAGGTTCGTTGCGAGTTCCCGCCGGAAAGCGTGCCAGCCATGCCATTCCAGTTTTGCTTTTTCCAGTTCGGGCTTAATCACACGATTGGCCAGATTCTTGAGGTCCAGCGGCCTTCCGTTGCCGGAGGTGAACATCAATCCGCTCTCTGGGCTTCCCTGGGTCAATCTGAGGGAATCCAGTTTCTTTGCCAAAGGCGCGACTACAGGAACTGGCAATTTGCTTTTTCACGTCTTGGGTTCCGTGATGAAACTTTCCCAGACTGACTGGCTTGCCCGGAGTTCGGCTTGACTGTAGTTCTCCCACAATAGCCCACGCAACTCGCCCCTGCGCATCCCCGTGAAGGCAGCGACAGCAACGACAGTGGCTGCTGGTTCAGGCAGCACCGTGAGCATCTCCAGGATCTCCTCCAGTGAGTATGCATAGGTCTCTTTGGTCTCAGTGCCCCTGGGGACAGAAACATCTTGGATCGGATTGGTGTGGGCCCCTGAAGTGAGACAACCAGTCAAGACAGTGGTTACCGGTCTACGGTAAACTCTTCATCTGGCCCCGGCAAGCCACCCGCCCGCGTGCGCACTCCCGAGCACGGTGCCGGCACGAAATGCCCATAGCCAGGGAAGCCTGTTTCACAGGAGCAATCCGGCTTAAGTGGGGCTCGGGCTGTTCTCGACAGTAATCCGGTCAAACCAACCCGATGCAGCTATTCGTCCGGTTTGCGACTCTACGACCACTTCGCTGCAGACTTTCGCGGAGTGACTGCGGACGGTTGTTTCCGAGTGCGCGAGCACTCGTCCAGAAGCATTCCAACGCTCGGCGGCGCGATGGCTAAACGTACAGATGGCCAATTGCGCCGCGAAGGCCACGTTTCGGCCCGATGTTTGGCGTCGCAAGGCCAGCGGCGCGCGAACTCGATGCAGCGACCTGTCCTTCAGGCTCGCAGCTTTCAAGGCATTCATCCACGGCATGATGTTCCGAGCAACTGGGTGAGAAGATGCCGAGGCGCGCGGTTACGCGCCCCGGCGATTCCTTCAGTTCACTTTCAAGGTCAGCGTGGAAGTTTTGCTCACTCCGCCCGCCGTGGCGGTCAGCGTGAGGGTGTAAGTCCCGATCGGCGTGCCGCTCGGAGGTGGCGGCGGGGGAGATCCTCCTCCGCCCCCGCAGGCTGCCCACAACAGCACGAAAAGCATGGCTGCTGCCAACGGCGCCCATAGTCGCGCCGGTGTACTCACCGGCAAATGTCGGCGGCCAGAGACCGCCACTACCGCCAGCATCAGCAGCATGATCCCCAGGAGCAGTGGTGCGAAGCGCCGTGCCCAGGGATTCGAGGAGGGTGGCAGCGCCGGCCCTCGTGGCCCGGCCAGCGAGCGCGCTGTCGTCGAGACGTTGACGGTGAAGGGCCCGGCGTCAGTCCCGCTGAGTGTCACTGAGGTCGGATTCACCGAGCAACTCGCTCCTCGCGGAGTCTTGTCCTGGAAAGCGCAACCCAGCGCCACGTTCCCGCTAAAGCCGGTGGGTGTGAGTTGCAGGCCATACGCCGCCGTTTGTCCGGCGTTCACGGTTTTGGAGTCTTCACCTGGGGGAATCGAAACTGCGAAGTCTGTCCCCATGCCCTTAAGCGTCACAATGTGCGGGCTGCCAGCGGCATTGTGGGTGATCGTCAGTGTGGAATCCCGCACACCCGTGGCGGTCGGCGCAAAGGTGATCGTCATGGTGCAATTCGCGCCGCCTGCAAGCGTAGTGGGCGAGACGGGGCAGGTGGTAGTGCGAGAGAAATCGCCCGCCGCCACGATGCTCGAGATGGTCAGATCAAGGTCACC
Source organism: Terriglobia bacterium (assembly GCA_020072905.1). Taxonomy (GTDB): domain Bacteria; phylum Acidobacteriota; class Terriglobia; order UBA7540; family UBA7540; genus JAIQGB01. Next base: position 18,605 of record JAIQGB010000016.1, read on the forward strand.
GCTATTGGTGAGCGTCACCGTCTGCGCGGCGCTGGTCGAGCCCATGAGTTGATTTCCAAAGTCCCGCGTCGTCGCCGAGAGTTGCACCCCAGCGGCAGAGACGCCCGTCCCGCTCAGGCCGATGCTGTGCGGGCTGCCGGCCGCATCGTCGGTGAGGTCGATGGAACCCGTCAGATTGCCCCGCGTCGTGGGTGTGAAGGTGACCGTAATCGTGCACCTGGCATCAGCGGCCAGCGTCGCGGGCGAGATCGGGCAGTTACCGGACTGCGCGAAGTCGCCACTCTTGGCGATGCTGATAATCGTCAACGCCGCCGTGCCCGTGTTGGTCAGCGTGACGCTCTGCGGGTCACTGGTCGAATTCACCAACTGGTCAGCAAACGGTAGGCTAGTGGATGAGAGGCTGACAATGGGCGCCGGCGGAACCCCGCTGCCCGTGAGGTCGATCATGTTCGGACTGCCGGAGGCGTCGCTGGTGATGACCACGTCGTCGGTCTGCGCCCCCGTCGTGGTGGGAGTGAATGTGACGCTGACGGTGCAGTGTGCCCCTCCGGCGAGCGTGGCAGGAGAAATCGGGCAATCATCTGATTCGGCGTATTCAGTGCCAATGCTTAGGGTGATGTTGTCAATCGTCAAGGGCTGCGTGCCGCTATTCGTCAGCGTAGAAGTCTTCGCGACACTGGTGATTCCGGTTGCTTGGTTGCCGAAGTTCAGACTCTCTGGATCCAGGTTCACGCCCGGTGCGTTGAGCGGGCTGATTTTGGCTACAAAAGCATCCGTATTCCCCCCGCCGTAAGCCTGCTGAAGGGCGTTGGCAACCGGAAAGTCAGTCGAAGCTGTTTCTCCCGTTACATAAATGCTGCCGGAGCTATCCACGGCGATAGACCCTCCAGCCCAAGCCTCGTCGGCACTCCCACCCAAGTAGGTTAGCAACACAGGGGCGCCGCCGGCCGAACTGAACTTGGCGATGAACATGTCTCTGCCACCGCCAAGAGCTGGCTGTATGGCGTCGGTAACCGGGAGGTCCGCGGAATCCGTTACACCGGCAATGTAGGTGTTGTCGGAGGGGTCGAGAGTTATCACCAAACCATTTTCGTTTCCAGTCCCGCCCAAATACGTCGAAAAAAGCAGAGAACTGCCGGACGAATTCATTTTCGTGAGGAAGGCGTCGAAATTCCCGGGGTTGGCGTTACTGGGTTGAAAGGGGCTGGCCGTCGGGAAATCGGATGACGAAGTTGTGCCGGTGATACAGATGTTGTTTTGAGAGTCAAGCACCAAGGTCTGTAGGTATTCGGTGCCTGCGCCGCCCAGGAAAGTGGAGAAAAGCAGAGCCGACCCAGCAGGATTCACTTTGAGGACAAAGCCGTCAAGCCCTCCGGCTAGGGTCGCCTGCAACGGATTCTGGGTGGGGAAATCACTCGAAGTCGTATATCCGCCCACGTAGGCGTTTCCGGAGGAATCGACGGCGATGGAGGTCCCGTATTCCATCCCAGTTCGACCGAGGTAGGTGGAATAGACAAGACTCGATCCGTCGGAACTTAGCTTCGTAACGAAGGTGTCGGGGCAGTCATAGTAGCCAGAGAAAAAATCGCCGCACGCTAACCCACCGCTAAAGGAGGGTTGCAGAGCACTCTTGGTGGGGAAATCGTACGAGACCGTCCCGCCGGTTGTATAGACCGCCCCCGCAGGGTCAACAGCCAGCGCGTAAAGCAATTCCCCGGTACTTCCGCCCAGGTATGTGGAGTACAGCAAGGAGTCGCCGGTTGCAGCAAGCTTGGTCACAAAACCGGGTTGGGGACCGGGCGATGTCTTGAGGAAGGCGCTCGCCGTCGTTGGGAAATCACTGGATTGGGTCGTGCCGGCCAGATAAAGGATTCCAGCTGTATCCACAACGACCCCATATGCCACATCGGCGCTGGAACCTCCAAGGTAGGTGGAATAGAGGATCGCAGACCCATCGGGGTTCAGCTTCGTCAGGAAGACATCTTCATTCGCGTTACAACTGCCGTCCGTCCCGCAGGTCTTGTCATACGCTCCCGTGCTGACGGGGAAGTTCGCCGAATAAGTTCCCCCCGTGACGTAGGCATTTCCTGTGGAATCGACCGCGATGCTGAAACTATAGTCCGTGTCACTGCCGCCCAGGTACGTGGCATAGCTCAACACGGGGTCGATGACGAGGGGCAGAGTCTTGTCATAGGAGCCGACCTCGAAGGTGACTTGGTTGTTGGCGGCAAGGACGAAGCGACCATCAACCGATTTTGGATTTTCGATTCTGGATTTTGGATTGATGAAAGTGTTTTGGTAGGCGATGGGCTTGTTGAACACAACGTTGCCGCCGTTGACCCTCGCGACAAGGTTTCCGCCTTCATCAACTGAGATTTCCTCCGCACCTTCGATCGCCAGTTTGATTGCTCCAGGATTTGCGCCAGGGGAAACGACAAAGTCGTGCTCCAGCTTGCCCTGGTTGCCGTAATAGACCAGGTCGATGCCAGGATAAACTCCCTGGTATTTCACCTTGGCGAACTGCGGCACATTGGCGCGCCACTTCTTGGGATTGCTGCCGATGAAGTAGTTGCTCTTCCCCGGCAGTTCATCCAAGCCCGTTACGGTTGCCTCCGAATTGGCCCCCACGAGCTTCATGCGGACGACCGCAGCACTGTCCGTTGCCCGTGTTCTCGTGTCCGTTGCAGGCTGGGGACCGGGAATTGGGGATCGGGGACCAGAGGCTAACAGCGCGAATCGCGGCGGCACCTCAGCTTTGCCCTTGGCCCTTTGGCATCCGCCTTTTGATTTCGCTCCGGGGGCGCGAAGCGCCAAGACGGCCTCCGTCCCCGTCAGAAACATCGTGTAGCCGCGGCCGCGAGAGATAAATTCCACATGCCGGTCGGCCTGGCCCTGGTTCACCTCAAACGCCAGCGGCAGCGTCCCGTAATTCTGGACGATGCGTGGCTGGCTGCTGACCGCCATTCGCGGAGTCACTCGCGGCTTGATTTGAAAGGTCGGATGGAACACCGCTATGGATGCGGCGCACAGAAGGAAAAGGACGAGAAGAACTTTTGCTTTCATGATGCCCTCCTATTCGAGCGGCTGTCGCGGTTCACAACAATTCTTCACGAGGGACCGGGCGGCCACGGCAGGGGTTGGGTACCGTGGGTATTCTTTCGATCAATTTCGCCATGCAACGAACCCACGGCATGAAAGGCATGCCGTGGGTTCTGCGAGTTCACTAATCGATGCGACACTGGCGACATTCATCGTCCCACCATGGGGTGATAGGTGCCGTCTGGCAGGAGTGGCACGCAGGCGCGGCCCGCCACCTCGCTGCGCGTCCGGCTCACGAGATGAATTTCTCCGCCATAACCGAACCGCTCGAGATTGCCCAGGAGCGCGCGCGCC
>JAIQGB010000358.1 GCA_020072905.1 Terriglobia bacterium
CCGGACCTGCGCTACGATCTCATCATCTCCTTCGAGGAAGCGGCCAGCGGCCTCGACACCAAGATCAAGATCCCTCGCACCGAAATCTGCTCGAGTTGCGGCGGACGAGGCGCCCGCAAGGGAAGCGAGCCGGTCACCTGCGCCGCCTGCGGCGGGCGTGGGCAAATTCGCAGCAGCCAGGGCTTCTTTACCATCGCGCGAACCTGCCCGCAGTGCGGCGGCCTGGGTCAGGTCATCCGCGATGCCTGCCCGGATTGCGAGGGCGAGGGCCGGGTTCGCAAAGAGAAAGTCCTGGGCATCAAGATCCCGGCCGGGGTGGAGGACGGCACCCGTTTGCGGGTAAGCGGGGAGGGTGAGGCTGGCTTCCTGGGCGGGCCGCCCGGCGATCTCTACGTGATCCTTAAGGTCCGCGAGCACGAGTTCTTTGAGCGGCGCGGCAACGACCTCTATTGCACCATTCCGCTCTCCGTGGCCCAGGCCGCGTTGGGCGCCGACATCAAGGTTCCCACTCTCCACGGCCAGGAGCGGCTGCGTATTCCGGAGGGCACGCAGTCCGGCGCAGTCTTCCGCGTGCGGGGGAAAGGCTTTCCCAGCGTCGACGGGCACGGGCCCGGCGACCTCTATGTCAGCGTGCACGTGGTCGTCCCCCGACACCTCACGCGCGAGCAACGGCGAATAATCGAATCGCTGGAGTACTCGCTGCGCGTCGAGAACAAGCCGCTGGAGCGTCGCGTGGCGGAAAAAGTGAAAGACTACTACGGATAATCCTGCCTGAATTCAACCGCCGCGCATGCAGTTTCCCGGGATAAATCTAGGGGAGAGGTGTTATCGCCCCGCACGCTCGGCGGGCGCCGGGCGTGGGCGCCGAAGCCACCGGAAGCCGATCGTGAGCATGCTGCCGTTAAAGCCGTCGTTGGGTTCTTGAATTCCGGCGTTCGACATGTGGAAGTAACGGTACTCGAAAACCAGTGCCCGCTGAGGGCTGAAGAAATACTGGAGGCCGAAGCCGGCCTGGGGCATGAATTGCAGCCGCCCGCTGACCTCCGGGACACGCGTATTGAGGGTGGTGTGCATCATTCCGGCGCCCAGGTCGAGAAACGGCATGAGGTTCCTTCGGCCCTTGCCGTCGAAGCGGAAGAACAGGGAGTCCCCCCACAGATCCCCGCCCGGGTGAACGGCATTCCCCAACAATCCCTCGGTGACGAATTCGAATCGCTGAAGGGGGCCGCGGTGGAAGTCTCGAATGATCAAGCCGAGCTGGGGCTGAACGATCAGCAGATTGACATGGGAAATGTTGCTGGGAATCGCGTTCTCCACGCCGTAGCCCACTTGCAGCCCGAAATTCCAGTGCCCGCGGTTGGTCCAGGGCGGAGTAGTGTCACTCGTGGCGAGCCACGCCTGAGCCGGCGGCTGGGGAGGGGGAATGGCTTGCGCACGACCCGCCCGGGGCAGCCAAGCCAAAACCGTAGCCAGCAGGACAGCAAGAGAAAGTCGCTGGATTTGCCTTGGGGGGCGGAGATGAAGAAGAAAAGACACCCGCGCTTTTTACCGGAGTCCGCAGGAAAAAGCAATTGGAGATTGCACTGACCTCCGATTGCTCCAGGGTGGGATCGGGATTCCGCGTGGGGACGATTCGTCAATCGGGTCGGAGCCACAAGTTCAGTCCTGCGAGTGCTGCGGCCCGCGTGGAGTGTCGAGCGACGCATGCCAACAGCGGTAGACGGTCCAGAGGATCTTGAATCCTGCCCGGGCGGAGCCGAGCACTGTCCCGGAGATTTTGGAGCGGCCGAAGCGCCGGCGACGATAGTTGACGGGGATTTCGGTTACGGCGAGACCCAGGCGCACGGCCTTGACCTGCATCTCCACATTCCAGCCGTAATCCGGGTCGCGGAGGTCGAGGCGCAAGAGCGCGGCGCGGCTGACGATGCGCAGGGGCCCCAGGTCTGTGAAGCGCACACCCCACAGCCAGCGGAGGAGGCGCGTGGTCAGCCAGTTTCCAAAGCGTTGAACAGGCGTCAGCGAACCCGGCTCGGCCCGGCCGAGAACGCGCGAACCCACCACCAAGTCCCAGCCGCCTGTGGCGAGAGTCTTCACGAGGGATTTGACGTCCGCCGGGTCGTCGGAGAGGTCGGCGTCCATGAACATCACGGCACTCGTCTCCGGCCGCAGAGCCGCGAGGCCCGCCCGGCACGCGCGTCCATACCCGCGCCGCGGTTCGACGATGACTTCGGCGCCGGCGGCGCGAGCCGCGTCTGCCGTCCCGTCCGTGCTGCCGTTGTCCACCACCAGGATCTGGGCGAACAGGTGCCGGGGCAGCGCGGCAAGCGGTGGGCCGATCGATTCCACCTCGTTCAGCGCGGGAATGATGAGCGCAAGAGTTGGAGCCGGCGTGGTCATGCGAATTCAGTCGGCGGGCATTCTAGCAGAGTTTGCGCGCGGCGCTCCGCCTCTGGCGGGCGTGGCGAAACTGTGATATAAAAATGTTCTGCGGAGGCGATGCAGGGCAGCAATCCATCTGAACCCCCCATGACCAACTCGCGCACGCCGCACGAGGCTGGGCGAAAACGTTTCTTCGAGACCCGCTACTGGCTGCGCGACCTCGTCCTCTCTTTGCTCCTGGCTTTCATCGTCATTTTCTTTCTCTACCAGCCGGTGCAGGTGGAAGGCACCAGCATGACGCCGCTCCTGACCAACCACGAGCGCATCTTTATCAACAAGTTCGTCTACCGCTTCGAGGCCATTCAGCGCGGCGACATCATCGTGTTCTGGTACCCACTCGATACCTCGAAATCCTACATCAAGCGCGTGGTGGGACTGCCGGGCGAGTGGGTGAGCGTGGTGGAAGGGCGGGTCCTCATCAACGGGAGACCGCTCGACGAACCCTACCTGCCTGCGGAGCGGTACGACCGGCAGAGCTACCCCGCAACATATGTTGCGGCGGGGCATTACTATGTCCTCGGGGACCACCGCGAATCGTCCAACGACAGCCGCGTGTGGGGGACGGTCGATCAGAAGTTCATTTACGGCAAGGCGGTGTTTGTGTACTGGCCCTTCAGCCAGTTCGGGCCGGTGGACTAGGGAGAGCGGCCGCCGTCAGCCTTGCATCCGGCCGGGGGGCGGCTCGAGGCTGAAGGAGCGGATGGGCGGCAAGCGGATGGGTGCGCGACAGAAACTCACGGAGAAACGATGGAGGCGATTCTCGCCTTAGAAGATGGCCGGGTGTTCCGGGGGCGCGGCGGCGGCGCCCCGGGCGAACGTTTTGGCGAGGTCGTTTTTAATACTTCTCTTTCCGGCTACCAGGAAATTCTCACCGACCCTTCCTACGCGGGCCAGATTGTCATCCTCACTTATCCGCACATCGGAAACTACGGAACCAATCCCCTCGACTGCGAAGCGGCCCGTCCCTACGCCGAGGGCTTGGTCGTTCGCGAGTTGAGCCAGCTCGCCAGCAACTGGCGCTCGGAGAAAGACACTTCCGCCTTCCTTGCCCAATACGGCGTGCCGGTCATCTCCGATATCGACACGCGGGCTCTGGTGCTCCATCTGCGCAACCACGGCGCCATGCGCGGCGTGATTTCCACCACCGACCTGGATGCGGAGAATCTGGTGCGCAAGGTCAAAGCATCACCCAGCATGGTGGGCCTGGATCTCGCCAGCACGGTGACGTCGCCAACGCGCTACGATTGGGCGGAGCCTTCCGCCCACCTCAGCGGCGAGCACGGGAACGCCCCACCGGCGCGCTTCCGGGTGGTCGCCTACGATTTCGGTATCAAGCAGAACATCCTGCGGCGGCTGGTGGACGTGGGTTGCCACGTTATGGTGGTGCCGGCGAAGACCTCGGCGCGCGATGTCCTGGCGCTCAAACCTGATGGCGTCTTCCTCTCCAACGGTCCGGGCGATCCCGAGCCGCTCGAATACGCGGCGAGGAACGTTCGCGACCTCGCGGGGCGCGTGCCGGTCTTCGGGATCTGTTTGGGCCATCAGATCATCGGCCTGGCGCTCGGCGGGAAGACGTACAAGCTCAAGTTCGGCCACCACGGCGGAAATCATCCCGTGCTCAATCTCGAAACGCGCAAGGTGGAGATCACCGCGCAGAATCATGGGTTCGCCGTCGACCCGGATTCCCTCAAGGCCAGTGAGGTGATCCTGACCCATAAGAATCTGAACGACGACACGCTGGAAGGCTTGCGCCACCGGACGATGCCGCTCTTCAGCGTGCAATACCACCCCGAGGCCTCGCCCGGCCCGCACGATTCGGCGTACCTGTTCGAGCAGTTCGTGAAGATGATGAACGAGTTCAAGAAGGAAGGATGAAGTGTGAAGGTTGAAGTATGAAACGGCTCCCCGTGCATCGCGAGGTTCACCCTTCACCCTTCATACTTCACCCTTTTTGACATGCCCAACCGCACTGACATTTATCGCTTGCCTTTTCGTTGCTCCTTTCGTTTGCCGGTCGCAGGGGCCCACAGAGGGCGCCTGCGATGACGTTTCTAATGTCGATTTCAAGAATGGCGTCGTCGATTTGGGTGCTTTTGGCTCACTCAAGTTCGAGGCTGGGCGAGCGTGTAGATTTGAAAGTAGGCTGCCTGGCCAAGACCCCGCTTGCGACTGTGCATCGGGTAAATGTGACTGGGACATGCGGATTCAGGAAGACCGGGAAATGTCCCCTGAGCCTAGGACGCATTTACGGCTTTTGATAGTGTCTGAGAGCCATCTTACGGGGAGCGGGGCGTGGGGCCAAGTCCTGATATTTGGCTGTCAGCGTGGCGACCTCACGAAGGTAATGGACAGGAGGTACCTTTACGGCGTGAAGTTCACGGAAATCAAGAATGGCTTCGAATTGGAGTCGGGATATTGGCTCCCGGCGGACGCTCGGTGCTGCCCGTCAAAACGGCAGAGGGAGTGGTTCCGTTGGGACTCAACTAAACACAAATACGTCCGATCTCGCAGGGTCGTCCTGAACCCCAATGCCTAGACGGAATGACATCAAGAAGATTTTGATCATCGGTTCGGGGCCGATTGTCATTGGCCAGGCGTGCGAGTTCGACTACTCGGGCACGCAGGCCTGCAAGGCGCTGCGCGCCGAAGGCTACGAGGTCGTGTTGGTGAATTCGAACCCCGCCACCATCATGACCGACCCGGAATTGGCCGACCGCACTTACATCGAACCGCTCACCGCAGAGTATCTGGACGCCATCATCGCCCGGGAGAAGCCGGACGCGCTGCTGCCCACCGTGGGCGGCCAGACGGCGCTGAATCTTTCCGTGGAGCTTGCCGAGCGCGGCATTCTCGACCGCCACAACGTGCAACTGATTGGCGCATCGCTCGACGCCATCAAGATGGCGGAGGACCGTCTGTGGTTCAAGGACGCCATGCGCAAGATCGGCCTGGAAGTTCCGCGCAGTATCCTCGTGAACAACCTGGAATCGGCGCTCATGGCTGCGGACCAGCTTGGATTCCCTCTGGTGCTGCGCCCGTCGTTTACGCTCGGGGGGACGGGTTCCGGCACGGCGTACAACCGCGAAGAGTTCGAGGAGAAGGTTCGCTGGGGACTCCAAATGAGCCCCGTGCACGAAGTCCTGGTGGAGGAGTCGGTGCTCGGCTGGAAAGAGTTCGAGCTGGAAGTGATGCGCGATCACGCGGACAACGCCGTGGTGGTCTGCTCGATCGAAAACTTCGACCCCATGGGCGTCCACACCGGCGACTCCATCACCGTGGCGCCCGCGCAAACCCTCACCGACAAGGAATACCAGCGCATGCGCGACGCGGCGTTCGCGGTGATCCGCGCCGTGGGCGTAGAAACCGGCGGGTCGAACATTCAGTTTGCAGTAGAGCCGGAGACGGGGCGTATGGTGGTGATCGAAATGAACCCCCGCGTTTCGCGCAGCTCGGCGCTGGCGTCGAAGGCGACAGGTTTCCCCATCGCCAAAATCGCCGCGCGCCTCGCGGTGGGCTACAGCCTGGACGAGATTCCCAACGACATCACGCAGAAAACGCCTTCCTGCTTCGAGCCGACGATTGACTACGTGGTCGTGAAAATCCCCAAGTGGGCGCGCGAAAAATTCCCCGACGCCGACCACACGCTGGGCACCCAGATGAAATCGGTGGGCGAGGTAATGGCCATCGGGCGCACGTTCAAAGAAGCGCTGATGAAGGGCATCCGCTCGCTCGAGACCGGCCGCAAATCGCCCACTCCACCCAAGGACGCGAGCGAACTCCTGCCGCGCCTCACCACACCTCATCCTGACCGCTTGTGGGACATCTTTTTTGCCTTCGAGTTCGGGATGAGTATGGAGCAGATCGCGGAGGTCACACGCATCGATCCGTGGTTTCTGAACCAGGTCCAACAGATCGTCGAAATGCAGGGCGAACTCAAGCGCTTCACGCTCCAGACGGTCCCGGCCCCCGTGCTGCGCGAGGCGAAGCGCTTCGGGTTTGCGGACCTCCAGTTGGCGGAGTTGTGGGGAGTGACGGGTGAGGCGGTCCGCGAGCGGCGCCTACGCTCGGGCGTGCGGCCCGTCTTCAAGCGGGTGGACACCTGCGCGGCGGAGTTCGAGTCTTACACTCCCTACCTTTACTCGAGCTACGAAGAAGAAGACGAGGCCGCACCCAGCGGGCGGAAGAAGATCATCATCCTGGGCAGCGGGCCGAACCGCATCGGGCAGGGGATCGAATTCGATTACTGCTGCTGCCACGCCGCCTTTGCGCTTAAGGAAGAGGGCTACGAGACGATCATGGTGAACTGCAACCCGGAGACCGTCTCGACCGACTACGACACTTCCGACCGGCTCTACTTCGAGCCGCTGACGTTCGAAGACGTGATGGCGATCGTGGAGGAGGAGAAGCCGGACGGTGTGATCGTCCAGTTCGGCGGTCAGACGCCGCTCAACCTGGCGCGAGAGCTCAAGGCGGCGAATGTGCCCATCATCGGGACCTCGCCCGAATCCATCGACCTCGCTGAGGACCGCAAGCACTTCGGCAAGCTGCTCGCGGACATCAACATTCCTCAGCCGCCCAACGGCGCCGCGATGAACGTCGCGGAGGCGCTCGAGATCGCCCGGGGAATCGGATATCCCGTACTCGTGCGCCCCGGGGTTGCTTTGCGCCACCCAGTTCAGCCCGCCGTTGACC
>JAIQGB010000359.1 GCA_020072905.1 Terriglobia bacterium
ATTGTGACGGGAGGCACCGGAGCGCTGGGCAGAGCCGTCACACTCGATCTGCTCGCCGCCGGTGCGCGCGTGGCCGTCAGCTATGTCGCCGAAGCGGAGTGGACGGTGCTTCGCGCGCGCGCGGGAAGCGAAAACTTGCACGGCGCGAACGTTGACCTGACGGATTCCGCCGCGGTCGGCGCCTTTGTCAGCGACGTCGCCGCGCGCTGGGGGCGCGTGGACTTTCTGGTAGCAATCGCCGGAGGTTTTGCGGCCGGCAAAAGTTACGAAGCCGACGATAAGACTTGGGACCACATGCTCAACCTGAACTTCCGCTCGCTCGTCAATTGTGTACGCGCCGTCGTGCCGCGGATGGTCGAGCAGAACTTCGGCCGCATCGTGACCGTTTCTTCGGGCGCGATCCTGCGCGGCGGAGGGGCGGGCATCGCCCCCTACGCGATTTCCAAGGGCGCGGTGCGACAGCTCAGCGAAATCCTCGCCGACGAAGTCAAAGCTTACGACATCCACGTCCACTGCCTCCTGCCCGGCACCATGGACACCGCCGCCAATCGCCGCTCCATGCCCAACGCGGATTTTTCCAAGTGGGTGAAGACCGAAGACGTCGCCCGCGTCATCCGCTTCCTGCTCAGCGACGATGCCCGCGCTGTCCGTTCCGTTGTGGTGCCGGTTGTGGGATAATGCCTTCCACCTAGGTCCGCGGGCCCGCAAGCAACCTCGCACCGCGGCTCTGTCACCCTCGCCGAGCCCTCGCTGGAGGAGTTTCTCATGAAAAGAATAAACCGCCGGGGACTCTTAAAGACGTCCTTGGGAATTTCCGGTGCCCTGCTCGGGGGCCTGCCCTACGAGCACCGAGCGCTGTTGGCACAGCTGGTGGACCGATCGGAATACGGCAAGGTGAAGGAGCCGGTCAAGGGTCTGCAGCGCGGCAAGTTTGGCAAGTACGAGATTTCCCGCCTCATCATCGGCGGCAATCTGATTTCCGGCTCTGCCCACGGCGGTGAGTTGCTTTATCAATCCGCCTTGATGACGCACTACTTCACGACCGAGAAGATTCTCGAGACCTGGACGCTCGCCGAGCAGAACGCCATCAACACCACGCTGATGCGCGCCGACCCACACATCATGGAGCATTATCGGCAGTTCACCCGTGAACGCGGCGGCAAGCTGCACTCGATTGCCCAATCCGCGCCCGAGCAGGGCGACCCGGTCGACAACGCCAAGCGGGCGCGCGATAACGGCGCCATCGCCATGTATCTGCACGGCGGCGTCAGCGACGATCTAGTGAAGGCGGGGAAAGTCGAGGAAATCGGCCGCGTGGTCGCCGGCATCCGGCAAACGGGACTGATCGCCGGCATCGGCGCGCACCTCCTGCCGACCGTCCAGGCGTGCGAGCGGGCCAAGCTCGATCCCGACTTCTACATGTTTACGGTGAACCGCGTGAACTACTACGCGAGCCCCGCAGCCGACGTGGCGGCGTTCATGAAAACCATCAAGAAGCCCTGGATCGGATTCAAGGTCCTGGGAGCGGGCCGCGACAAGCCTCCGGATGGATTCCTGCATGCCTTCGAGAAGGGCGCCGACTTCATCGCCGTCGGCATGTTCGACTGGCAAGTGCGCGATGACACCGCCCACGTCCAGGCCATGCTCGCCAAGGGCATCGAGCGCGACCGCCTGTGGTCTTGATGCGAGCGTCGCGATGGGCGCGTAGCCGCGGTCAATCCTCTCGTGATTGACCGTGGGCTTTTCGCATCGACAAAAATCCACGGTCGGGAAGGCGCCGACCGTGGCTGCCAGCTCACGCCCCCGGCTGAGTGAATCGACATGTGGTAGTGCGCCGGTGGAAGCCCCACGCACAGAAAGGCACTGTCCGCGGTTACCCGCTAAACGTAAGTTAGGCACCTGACGGTTCTTAACGCGCGTAGGTATAATAAGCAGTGGTGCTGAGATTCGAATGGGATCCGCAGAAGGCGGCGAGAAATCTCGCGAAGCACGGAGTGCCGTTCGAGGAGGCAGCAACCGCCTTTGGGGATCCGCTGGGGCGCGTCGCGAGCGATCCACGACACTCTGTGGATGAAGAACGCTTTGCCCTACTGGGGCTTTCGGCGCGGCAACGCTTGCTTGCCGTAATGTTCGCGGAGCGCGCGGAAGCCATTCGCATCATCAGCGCACGACGCGCGACACCCCGCGAGCGGAGAGGCTATGAACAAAAAGCATCGTAAACGTATAGAACCAGGTCGGGTCGATGTCGATGACATACTTCCAGAGTACGACTTCAGTCGCGCTCGGCCCAACAAGTATGCGTCGCGCTACGCCCCGGGCAGTATTGTGGTGGTGCTTGAGCCCGATGTGGCAGCCGTGTTTCCAAGTGCGGGACAGGCCAATGACGCCCTACGCGCATTAGCGGGAATCATCCAGAAACACCGGCTGCGCCGGACGGCGTCTGGGCGGAGCAGCACACATCGTTGACGTCGATCACCGTTGGGGCTGTTCCCCGGCGAGCCGACTGCGAGGCTCTACGCGGTTCGTGAACCGCCAGCGTGGACCCGTGGCGATACGCCATGAAGGCGTGGCTCGTGCCTGCAGCCTTGAATCGCCTTGAAAGTTTGGGCTGGGGCCCGTAAAATGGAAATTCACGTTCGAAGCCTGAAGGAGATCCATGAAGCAAGGTATTCACCCCAAGTATCATGAAGTGACGGTGGTTTGCGCGTGCGGGAACACGTTCAAGACGCGGTCCACGTACAAGAGCGACGTGCTGCACCTGGAAATCTGCTCGCACTGCCATCCGTTCTTTACCGGCAAGCAGAAGTTGATGGACAGCGCGGGCCGCGTGGAGCGCTTCCGGCGCAAGTACGCCGGGTTCAAGAAGGCCGAGACGGCCGGCGAGTCGAAGGCTTCGGCGCCAACAAAGTAGTTCAAGTCTGAAGTGTGAAGGATGAAGTCTGAAACGGTGCGGGACGCGCGGCTCGCGGCATCCTCATACTTCATCCTTCAACCTTCATCCTTCTGGGACAATATCTGAAACCTGGCAACCGTAAGCTAACCACCGAGGGCTGATGTCGTCAACTTCCAGCTTGCCGGCCGATCCTTACATCATCCAGCCCAGAGTCTATCTGCTCGGCCGGCAGAACGTGGTGAGCGAGGAACTCGACCGCTTCCTCAACGACGAGGGGGTGACCTTCACCACCGACACCGAGGCCGCGGCGGAAATCCTGGCGGAAATCGCCGGGCGCACCTGCTACATGTCCTTCGGCAAGGGGCGGAAGTCGAACCAGGAATACCTCGACAACATTCTGACTTCAAAGCACGGCAGCGTGCTTGAGCACGCCGTGTGGTGTTTGCTGATCACGGACGTCAGCCGCGCGCTGACCCACGAACTGGTGCGCCACCGCGCAGGGTTCGGCTACTCGCAACTCTCGCAGCGCTATGTGGACGAGTCGGACGCCCGCTACGTCGTCCCGCCGCTCTACCAGGAGAGTCCGGAGTTGCGCGCCCAGTGGCAGCAGACGATTGAGTGCATCCGCAAAGCCTACGTCGAGCTCGCCGAAGCAACGGCGCAATACGTCCAGCAGAAGCATCCCGAGATGGCGCCGCGCGACCGCCGCAAGTGGGCGCGGCAGGCGGCGCGCTCGATTCTGCCCAACGCCTGCGAGACCAAAATCTTCGTGACCGGCAACAGCCGCTCCTGGCGGCACTTTCTCGAATTGCGCGGCAGCGTGCACGCCGACACGGAAATCCGCCTGCTCGCCGTGGAAGTCTGCCGCGTGCTGAAAAAGGAGAGCCCCAACATCTTCCACGACATCGAGCTTGTCGACGAGCCCGACGGCATGCCCTCCGTGCGCGTGACCCACTCCAAAGTCTAGCTCCAGCCGCCAAGTGAGGCGTTTTGCCGTCCCAAACAAGTCTGAAGCCCCGGGCGGGCGAGTAAAGTGCACCTACCCTTGGAAATTCCCGCCGAGTAGTAGGAGTTTCCCTTGTCTCTCATATCTTCGCGTAATTGACGGTTGCCTCGAGTCCCCGCAGACTATCACCCTCGGTTCAGGGTGCCGCCTCTTTTGCAGAGGCGGAAAGGGTCGAGGCAAACCTATCCAAGCGACGGACGCGGATTGGCGCGGGCGTGGAACTGTGCCCGCGCAGGAGGTGGCACTGGTGAGAAGAACCTTCAGTGGTTTACTGTTCCTCTTGTTTTTGCCCGGCGCCGGAAGGCTCTCGGCTCAGGATCCCACCGGAACGATCGAAGGGCAGGTCTTCGACAAATCCGGCGCGGTGGCTGGGGCGTTTCGAGTACGCCGAACGGGGAATTTTGGACCGCACTGATTTGCACTTCTTTACTCTGGCCTCTTTCAGAAGATTCAACGCTGAAGCCAAGTCGAAAGTAGAGGAGCCGGTGGCCACGCCAGCCCCT
>JAIQGB010000360.1 GCA_020072905.1 Terriglobia bacterium
CGTCTGCCCGATATCGAGCCCCGCGATTTTCTTGGCGATTTCGCGGCCATAAGCAATGTCCGCTTGCTCGCCGGCGTCCGGCCCGCGGCGCGTGAGTGTGCCGGGCTCAGCGAGCAAGGGCGCGAGGAACAGCGTCGAATCCACCACCTGCATGCCGCGCCCCTCAAGCATTTTCACGAAGGCCCCGATCAGCGCGTCGGTGTTCCGCCGTTGCAGACTGCCGAGCGCCCGCTTCACCAGTCCGTCGGGCTTGATGGAGCTGAAGAGCTGGGCGTGCTTGACCTGGCCGGCCAGCACGACCCTCTCCACGCGCTCCGCGCTGAGCAGTTCAAGAAGCTTCGACACCTCACCCAGACTCAGCCAGTGGACTTTCGGAGCCTTTGCAGCCAAGTCGGGAGAAGCTTCCTCCTTGATGGCCACAACGAGCGGCTGAATCCCCTGATCGCGCGCCGCCTCCAGCACCAGAAAGGGAAAGCTCCCGTTGCCGGCGATGATCGCGTAACGCGCGGAAGTGTTCGAGAGAGCGTTCATCGGAGATCGAAATTCGAAAATCGAAATTCGAAATTCGAAAATCGGCACACGATCCGGCCCACGCTGGAAGGGGCGTTTTTCCAGTTTCGATTTTCGAGTTTCGATTTTCGAGTTTCCATCATTTCACCACTCCCCGCTGCGAGGTCCTGATGAAATCTACCAGCGCGCGGACATGCGAGGACGGGAAGCCCTGGGCTTCGATGGCCTCCAGGGCCTGACTCGTGTTCAGCTTGGAGCGGCTGAGCAGGCGGAAAGCCTTGTCGAGTTCGTCGAGGTCATGCTTGCTGAGTCCTCGCCGCTCCAGGCCCAGCCGGTTCGCGCCGTAAACCCCCAAAGGGCGCTCGACGGTGGTCTTGGAATAGGGGAGGATGTCCTTGTTCACCACACTGTAGCTGCCCAGGAAACTGTAGGCGCCGATGCGGCAATATTGGTGGATGCCGCAGAACGCGCCCACCGTGGCGTGGTCGCCAATCTCGACGTGGCCGGCGAGCGACGCGCCGTTGGCCATGATGATGTGGTCGCCCAGCCTGCAGTCGTGCGCGATGTGGACGTAAGCCATCAGGAAATTGTGATTGCCGATGCGTGTCACGCCGCCGCCCTCGACCGTGCCGCGGTGGAGCGTGACGAACTCGCGGAAGACGTTGTCATCGCCGATCTCCAGGCGCGTCGGCTCGCCCTGATATTTGAGATCCTGGCAGGCGAACCCGACCGCGGCGTAGGGAAAGATGCGGTTCCGCTTGCCCATCTTCGTCGGGCCCTCGAGAACGACGTGCGACATCACTTCGGTGTCTTCGCCCAGCTCCACGCCTTCGCCGATGATGGAGTACGGCCCGACCGTTACGCTGCAGGCAACCTGAGCTTTGGGATGAACGATGGCGGTAGGGTGAGCTTTCATTTGCCCGTAGCACTCGGGTGGTCGGAGATTGCGAAGAAAACGACGGCCTCGGCCACCAGCTTGCCATCCACCGTGGCGCGGCCCTGCATCTTGCCGAAGTTGCTGCGGCGGTTGACCAATTCCATCTCGATCCGCAACTGGTCGCCGGGCAGCACCGGGCGCCGGAATTTGGCGCTCTCGATGCCGGTGAAGTAGATGAGCTTCTTTTCCTTGTCGGGCAGGTCGCGGTAGATCATCACGCCCGCCACCTGCGCCATGGACTCGATGATCAGCACGCCGGGCATCACCGGCGCCCCCGGGAAGTGCCCCTGGAAGAACGGCTCGTTGATGGTGACGTTCTTCAGGCCCACGATGCGCTTGTCCGGCTCGAGCTCCAGAATCCGGTCGACCAGGAGGAACGGATAGCGGTGCGGCAGGAAACGCATGATTTCGTGGATGCCGTAGACGACCTTTTTCTCCGTGTCGGAAGCTGCAATGGAATCAGCCACTTTTCACCATCCGGAAGATTGAATAGCCAGGCCGGGCACAGGATTCTTCTCGTCGCACGTTGTTGCCCGCTGTGCGGCAATCCGAAGGACCCTTGGCGCATTATAATCGAAAGGTCCCGAGGTTCCAATCTCGCCGCGGCGTGACGGGCGGATTTCCCCGCCTGGCGAGGTGTGCTAAACTCGCTGGGCTTAATACCCTCCAAGGAGAATTCTAGTGAGCGCGCGTATTCTTGATGGCAATAAAATCCGCGACGAAATCCTGAAGGACCTGCAGAAGGAAATCCAGGAGATGAAACAAGCCGGGGTCGTTCCGGGACTCGCGGCCGTGCTGGTCGGCGACAATCCCGCTTCGCAAATTTACGTCCGCAGCAAGGTGAAGACCTGCGAGTCGCTCGGGCTCTTCAGCGAAAAGATCGAGCCGCCGACGGCGAGTACCACGCAGGATTTGCTCGACTTGGTTGACAGCCTCAACAATCGGGACGAAATCGACGGCATCCTGATTCAGCTTCCCCTGCCTCCCCAGGTGGATTCGAAAAAGGTGCTCGAAGCCGTGGACCCGGCGAAGGATGTGGACGGCTTCCATCCTGTAAACATCGGCTACCTGGTCAGTGGCCGGCCGGGGCCGGTACCCTGCACGCCGGCGGGAGTCATCGAAATCATCAAGCGCAGCGGGGTCGAGATGAAAGGCGCCCGCGCCGTCGTGGTCGGCCGCAGCGATATCGTCGGCAAACCCACAGCGATGCTGCTGATGCACAACCACGCCACGGTCACGATCTGCCACTCGCGGACGCGCGATCTGCCCGGCGTGGCGCGCGAGGGCGACATCCTTGTGGCGGCGATGGGCAAGGCCGCCTACGTGACCGGCAATTTCATCAAGCCTGGCGCCGTAGTGATCGACGTGGGCCAGAACGTCCTCAAGACGGAAGAAGAAGTCCGCCGCGTCTTCCACGACCCAACCCAGGCACTGCAGAAACTCGCCGCCAAAGGCCAGGTGCTGGTCGGCGACGTCCAGCCCGAGGACGCCCTGGAAAAGGCGGGCGCGTACACGCCCGTTCCCGGCGGCGTCGGCCCGCTCACCATCACCATGCTGATGGTGAATACCGTGCAGGCCGCGAAGGCCCGGCGCGGGGTGCGCGGTGCGGCGGCATGAGAACTGTGACAAGTCGAAGTGATTGAGTGATCGGGCGATTGAGCGACTGAGTGACTGATCGAAAGACCCTTTCTTGTCCTCCATTCACTCAATCGCTAAATCGCCAATTCACGCAATGTCGCCCGTCGCTGGTCACTTCTTCCCATGAATACACTCAGCCGAACGTTCGGCCTGACCGGCGGCGTGGCTTCTGGCAAGAGCACGGTCGCTCGAATGTTCGCCGAACTCGGCGCCAAGATTATCGATGCCGACCGGCTCGGGCATGAGCTGATCCGCGCGCCGCGGCCCGCCTACCATGAAATCGTCAACTGCTTCGGCTTCGAAATTCTCGATCTGCAGGGCGAGATCGATCGAAAGCGCCTGGGGGCGGCCGTCTTTGCCGATCCCGAGAAGCTGCGCGCGCTGAACGCCATCCTCCATCCCCGCATTATGGAGCGCTGCGACCAACTGGCCGAGGGCTTCCACCTTCAGGACTCTCGCGCCGTCGTGCTGGTCGATGCCGCGCTCATCTACGAAGCCAACCTCGCCGACCGGTTCGTGAAGATCATTGTCACGTGGTGTCGCCCCGAGCAGCAGATCGAGCGGTTGATGGCGCGCACCGGCCTCGCGTGCGCGGAAGCCGAGCGCCGCATTGCCGCGCAGATGCCCATCGAGGAAAAACGCCGTCGCGGTGATTACGTCATCGATTGCTCAGGGGAATTGGAGAGCACTCGCGCTCAAGTCAGAGATGCCTACGGGCAACTCAAACAACTTGCCCAGCAATGACTGAACCCCTGACTCGCGGACAGTTCAGCCCCGGGACCATTCCTCGCCACGCCTCCGAAGTTCATCCAATGCGCGCTGCACTTCCTGCTGCTTCCGCTCTTGCTGGGCGTCGTCGGCTCCCTCCGAAACTGCGATGGGCGGTGCGATGAAGACGGCGGCCTTGCTGAACGGGTAGGGGAATTGGGTCTGGTCCCAGGTCTTATCGAAAACGTAGGCCTTCCGCACGGCGATATGGAAGCAGAGGATCGCAGCCCCGCTGGCGCGCGAGAGGATCACCGAGCCGCGCTTGGCCACGTAACGCGGCCCGCGTGGGCCGTCGATGGTGAAGGCCGAGTCCACGCCGTTCGAGAGACAGCGGGCCATCTCCACGAGCGCTCGCCCCGCCCCGCGTGAGCTCGATCCCCGCGCCGCGCCGTAGCCATGCCAGCGGATGATGCGCGCGATGTACTCGCCGTCAAAATTCTGGCTGGTCATCACCACGATGCCGCGCTTCCGCCAGAACCAGGTGGCCGCGAAGATCTCGCGGTGCCAGAAGGTGTAGATCAAGCCC
>JAIQGB010000361.1 GCA_020072905.1 Terriglobia bacterium
GAAATCAAAAGGCAAATGGCAAAGGGCAAAAATCATAAATGCGCTCTGCATTAGCTTCTGGACTTTTGACCTTTGACTTTTGACCTTTGACTTTTGATTTTCTTTTACCATAAAAGCACCTTCGCCGTGACTCCCGCGTCGGAAGCCACCAGATAGAGGTTGGTCGCGTCATACATGGCCGAAGATTGGTACCAAATCGCGCCGGAAGAGGTCATTTGGATGATGGCGCCGGCGGGAACGCGCCCCAGCCGATGTGCCAGAGCAAAACTGCCCGCGGTGCCGGGAGCCGCAACGACTTGGCCGTACAGTTTCGTGGCGTTGGTCACCGCCGTTACGCGGGTCGAATCGGTGACGACGCTGCCTAGGTAAACATCCCCGCTGGCGGCAGCGCCCCCCGTGAGGTTGTAATAGAAGCCGCTGGCACTGTTGTAGAAAAGGTACGAGGTCGAGCTCGCCGGCGCGGGGCCCGGATTGGGGGCGGACGCAGGGGCATACCGTTTGCCCTGTGCGTAGAGCACACCGGCCGCCAGCGCCGGGGTGAGCGTGGCGGAAGTCCCCAGGCCGAATCCGGAGACGACCCCGCAGACTCCTCGGTCCTTGAGCCACGCCTCGACCGTGCCCGCCGCGAACACCGCCGCCTGAACGTCGGCGCTGTCCTGGAGCAGGGAATCAATCAAGGTCCAGTTCGAGTCGAGGTCGGTCTCGTAGTTGTCGCCGTGCTTCGGCTGGATAATGCCTTTTCTAGGAAGAATTGTTCTGACGATAGCCATGATTTTAACCTTTGGTTCTGGGTTCTGGGGACTGGGTTCTGGGGGTGCAAACCCAGCCCCCAGCACCTATCCGGAAAGTCGTGTGGCGATGGTCCGCACTTTCACGAATCCACCGTTGGTGCCGGTCTCCGTCCCCTCGCTCCAGTAATGGACCTCGCAATGCACCAGGCCCGGGTTCGCCTCGTTTCTTTCTTCCACCCAGAAATCCATAAGGAAAAGCGCGCCCGGCCCGTCGTTGGAGTTGGCGCGCGGCGGCTTGGTCGTCGCGCCGTTGGTCGCTGAGCCGCCGGCGGGGGAGCGGGAACACCACGCCGCCACTTCGTACTCCAGCTCGGCGCGCGCGTAGTGGTATCCGTCCACGGGGCTGGTCGGCAGCGCCAGGGTCTCGCCATTGCGGTACCAGCCGTAAAACGTCTCCGGCCGTACGGCGGCGAATTTGGCGTTGTTCGAGACCTTGGTGAGCGCATAGTCGGTCACAGGCTGATCGGCGGCCAGGTTCGAGTCGGGAATATCAACCGCGCCAGGAACCACTGCCCAAGTTAGTTGAGCCATTGAATCATTGCCTCATTGACTGATTGGGCGATTGAGTGATTGAGTGAATTTCCCGCCGATTGAGGGCCGGGAGGTCGGGATAAGAAATCACAAAATCGCTCAATCACAGAATCACCAGATGGTTTTCCCCGCCGTGCCGTCGCTGTATTCCTTGGTCACATCGTCAGCGACAAACATGTACTTCGCTCGCTGGGAACTCGAAGCCGAAGGCCAGGCCGGCGTCCCCAGCGGCGCCACGCGCGAGAGCTTCTTCGTGCTCAGCCAGGAAACATCCAGGAGCCGGTAGGTCATCGTGCCTTCGTTGAAGTTCGGCTGCTTCTCGATGACCTCGAAGATGCGGTTGGCGATCCCGCGCCGCCCGGTCTCGAAATTCGGCAGGAGCGTATGGGTGAGGTAGACGAAGTCGCCGACCTCAACCGTCAAGGTCATGAAGTGGCTCTGCACGGTCAGCACGCTCGCGCCGCCGTTCGGCGCTCCGCTCACCGGATCCATACCGCTGTAGCGGCGGAAAATGCGCGCTGCCGTGAGTCCGGCGAGCGACGCTCCGCCGCGCGCGAGCCGCAGGCCCTTCGATTCGATGGTGTGCTGGCCCGCCAAGCCGTACTGCTGGAGTGAGGGCGCATGGAGGAAGAGCAACTCGGTTTGGAAATTGCTCCCGTCGTAATCCATCCGGAAGGTCACCTGATTGATGATCGGCTGGCGCTCGACGCCCGGGAGCACGGTGATGTTCCGCTCGTTGAACGCGAACAGGCTTCCCAGCGAATACGGGGGGACGAAGAAGCGCGGCGAAAGCCGGCCGTCGGCGAGGACGAGCAGGTAACCTCCCAGAGTCCGCAGAATCTCGTATTCGAAAAACTGTTTGGCTTCCACCGCCTGGTGGAGAAGGAACTCGAAGAGATAACCTGCGAAGATTCCGTGGCGATAAAACAGGAATCGGTCCACGTCCAGCAGGGGATTCGGATTGATGAGCGTGGGATTCACCGTCCCCGCCGCATCCCACTGCGCGGGGTCGTAGAGCTTCCAGGCCGATTCCGGCTGCGAAGGCACCTGACCGAGCCCGAGTTCGTTCTGCAGAATGCTGAGCAGAACATCCATCGGGTTTGCGAGCAGCGTGCGCGGATGATCGTTGGAGATTGGGAAGCCGCCGTCGCCGCGGGTGAAGACTTGGGTCTTGGCGCTGCGCTTCAGGTCGCGGCACTCGAGGACGTATCCCGTCAGGTCGGGCAGCGGCGCCACGGACTCAATTTCCTGGGTGGCGACGGTGACAAATTCCGAAGAAGTCATGCCCGGGTAGCCCACCTTGAGCGTGACCCGGCGGCCTTCGAGCTTGCCGCCGCTGGCGAGCGCGGTCATGTATCCGGCGCCGTCGAGGGCCTCGAGTTCGAGCGCCCCGATCGAGCCCTGCCCCTCGAGCTGGCGGACGGATTGCTCGACCCCGCGCGGGACTTTCAGAAGTGCGTGGCCGGCGAAGGGCTGTGGGACGTCGGTGAAGAGCACGTCGTTCCGCGCCGCGGTCAGCCAGAACCACGCCGTCGCCCCGAGCGTTTTGCGCACCGAGAATTCCCAGGGCAGCGCGCGCGCGGCGAGTGAGAAGGAGAGCAGGCCGCGGTCGGCGGTGGTCGTGCCCACGGTTTTCATGCTTTGGACGAGGCGCGCCAGGAACGCTTCCAGCCCGCCGGAGTAGTTTGTGGCGAAGTAGGATTGCAGCGCGGCGTCATCATTCAGCCGGAGGTAAGCGGCGAGCGCGCCCCAGGTGCCTTCCATCCACACCGCGTCGGGCGAGCCCGCATAGCCTCCGCTCGAATCGGCGTAAGGCTTGAAGCCGTCGAAGGAGGTCAATTGTTCGTAGGTCTGGTTGAAAGAATCCGGGTTGGAGCTTTTTAGGATCTGCTGGTCGGCAAGAAAGAAATTCTCGAAGATGAACTCCAGACACTCGACGGCCTTCGCGTCCTCGCCAACCTCGTGGCAGAACAGCGCCGCCCAGGAGCCCGAGGCGTCGAGGGCCAGCGCCGTATCGAGTCCCGAACTTGTCGCGCCCTGCGCGAAGTGGCCCTTCACGCCGCCCGCGGCCGGAATCCAGAGCTGATTGAGGATCGCCGTGTGGATTTCCTGGGCTTTCGTCGCAGCCGTTGTGGCTGTGGCCCGCAGTGATTCGGACTGGTTTGGCGTGATCAGTCCGCGGTCGAGCAGGTTTTGCGCGGCGGTGGGAAGAACCCGCGAGGCCTTGTGAAAGGCGAAATAAGCGTCGACGTTGTGCTCCGTCGAGGCGGAAGTCTGCTGGCCGGGGATGTACTGATAACCGGGGTCCTGGTAGCGGCCCCAGCCGACCAGGATCAGGTTCTGACGCGCGTCGGGGACAGTGGACTGCTGGGTGAAGAGGTAGCCGAGCATGCTCTCCAGGCCGAGCGCGGCACTCGCGAAATCCGCTGTCTGCTCCATATAGATTCCGTAGGCATGCGCGACCCAGGCCATTGCGCCGTTGCGAATATAAGCCTGGTCTATCTGCCCATTGTAAACATCGTAGGAGAAGCTCAGCGAACCCTCGGGCTGTGGCGCGCCAACCGAGAGATCATCGAGGCGGAGATTTCCCGTGGCCGTCAGCACCACGCGAAAAGCATCGATGGAGACGAGCGTTTCGCCCGGAACATATTGCCCAATGAGAGTGTCGAGATTCTCGCTCAGCGTGCGCCAGGCCTCCGGCGTGAGATCGGTGACCGCCGTGATGGTCTTCGCGCCGGGGTCATATCCCGCCGTACCCGAGGAGGCGAATTCAACCGAAGCAACTTGGGCCGTCGAGCTTGTGACGGCGACGACGAACTTGTGCGCGGCATCCGCCTTGTAGCGGAAGTGAATGATGGGGTCGACCGAGTCCGGTAGCCCCGAGCCCGTGTAGCGCCAAGTGGCGGGCGCCGCGGTCGCGGTGAACCAGATGACATTCGATCCCTTCGGCGGTTCAGTCGAATCGAAGAGGTTAGTAATGCTCCCTGCGCCGCCCTCGAGCGCCCAACGCGTGGTCAAGCCATCTTCCGCGTGCTCGAGGACGAGTGAGGGCCGCTTCCCAAAGTCCGGCCACCGTGAGGACGATGATGGCCAGCGCAGCGTCGTAAATCCAGCAACGGTTCTGGATGAAGGCAAGGTTCGAACTCGTCATCTGGCTGGGCGTGGCGTAGTCGGGATCGCCCGGCGGAACTTCCATCGAGCGCGGCAGATCGGAATAGGCCGCCAGATTTTGCAGCGTCGAGTAGAGATCGACCTCGCCGATTTGCGGGTCGTTGTAGATGACGTGCGCGGTCGGCGTGCCGGGTTCGATCACCCGGCTCGTCCCGAAGCGCGCGTGCATCGAGTCCTGGACAATGACCGGGATGTTGTCTTCCTGGAGATATTCGATGTCCGTTTTTACGTAGACCTGGGCCTTGTAGTTGGTGAGCTTGCCGCCCAGCTGATTCAGGCCCGGCGTCTGGCAAACGCCCGTGTTGGTGTGGGCGACCCATCCGGCCGGAAGAGACCAGGCTCATAATGTTGCCGATGGGACGGGCCAGGCGATGGGAGA
This sequence comes from Terriglobia bacterium, assembly GCA_020072905.1. Taxonomy (GTDB): domain Bacteria; phylum Acidobacteriota; class Terriglobia; order UBA7540; family UBA7540; genus JAIQGB01. Next base: position 4,873 of record JAIQGB010000361.1, read on the forward strand.
GGTAGTACGCCAGCAGCAGTCCGATGCAAAGCAGGAAAAGGACCATGGCGATCATGACCCGGTTGAA
>JAIQGB010000362.1 GCA_020072905.1 Terriglobia bacterium
ATTTCTGCTGGTCGAGCAAGGTCTGGCCGAGCGCGCGATGGAGGTCGGGCTCGTTAGGCGCCGCAGCTAAAGCTTGGCGGTAGAACTTTTCCGACTCCCCGAATTTCTTCAGCAACGCGCAGACGTCACCCAGTGCCGCCGCAAGGGCCGGCGTTTCAGGCCGCGCGCCGTAAACGGTCTGCAGGGCCTCGTAGGCCTGCTCGTTCTTATTCTGTTCCAAGTAAAGCTTCGCGAGGTGAAAGCGCGTTTCGAGGTCGTCGGGCTGGGCGGCAAGGTACTGCTCCATGAGCGGAACGGCTTCCGGCGAGCGACTCAATCCTTCCAGAGCCAGCGCCGCGCCGAGTTTCGCCTGCGGGAGTTTGGGATCGAGTTCGGAGGCCTTCTGGAACGCTTCGAGCGCGCCAACGTGGTCTTTGCGATTCAGGCGCGACTGGCCGAGATCGAACCAGGCGATGGCGAGAGTGGGGTCAAGGCGGAGCGCTTCCTGAAACTGCTTCTCCGCAGCCTCGGCCTGCCCGGCGGCGGCCAGCGCGCGACCGTCATAGAGATGAGCGCGCGGATGATCCGGCTTGAGCGCCACGGCTTTTGCCAGATGCTCGACCGATTCCTGCGCGCGCTTCATTTGGATGAGCAGGATCCCCAAATTCAGGTGAGCCTCAAACAGATCGGGCTGGAGCGTCAGAGTCTTCTCATAAGCCTCGACCGCGTCCTCGTCCTGATGTAGGCCGGAATAGGCGTAGGCGAGATTGAACCAAGCGGCGGCATTCCCGGGCTGCGCTTTGACGACGGCCTTCAGCGCTTGGACTGCGGCGGGCAGGTCCTTGTGGTCAAGCGCTTCGCTAGCGGTCTTGAGCAGCGCAGAAACCTCGGCAGGTGCGGCCGCTGCTTTCTGCGGAGCCTTTTGGGCGATAAGCGACGCCTCTCCGCACACCACCCACAGAATGAGGGCGGCGGCAAGCGCGCTACCGCCCCTTCGTCCGGGCACCAACAGCGCCTCCGTTCGTCGAGAGGTAACGCGCCAGGAACTTGCCGGTATATGACCGCTGGTTCTTGAGCAGGATTTCCGGAGGCCCGGCGGCCACCACATAGCCGCCGTCGTCGCCGCCCTCGGGGCCGAGATCGATAATCCAGTCGGCGGTTTTCAGCACATCGAGGTTGTGCTCGATGATGAGAACACTGCCTCCGGCCTCAATCAGCTTGCGGAACGCCGCGAGCAGCTTGTTGATGTCGTCAAAGTGCAAGCCGGTCGTCGGCTCATCGAAGATGAAAAGTGTGTTTTCGCTGGTCTGGTGCGCCAGATGCGCCGCCAGGCGCACGCGCTGAGCCTCGCCACCCGAGAGGGTCGTCGCCGACTGGCCCAGGCGGAGATAACCCAGCCCTACCTCGTCGAGCACGCGGATCTTGTTCGTGACCTTTGGCACGCTGGAAAAGAAGGCCAGCGCTTCTTTGACGGTCATCTGCAGGACGTCGTAGATGTTCTTGCCCTTGTAACGGATCTCGAGAATGCCGGGCTTGAAGCGTCGCCCGCGGCATTCTTCGCACACCAGCTCCACATCGGCGAGGAACTGCATCTCCACCGTGACGGTCCCGTCTCCCTGGCAGGTCTCGCAGCGGCCCCCGGGAATGTTGAAAGAAAAATAGCCGGGCGTGTAGCTGCGTTTGCGCGCCTCGGGTACGGAGGCGAAGACTTCGCGAACGGCGTCGAAAGCCTTGATGTAGGTGATGGGGTTCGAGCGCGGGGTGCGGCCGAGCGGCGATTGGTCGACGAGCACGAGGTCCGCCAGGAGGTTGTCGCCCTCGATGCGCTCGTATTCAGCGCGCGGCGCCGCGATGCCCCGGCGCGAAACCAGCGCGTTGTAGAGCACGTCATGGACGAGCGTGGACTTGCCGGAACCGGACACGCCGGAAATGCACACGAGCAGACCGAGCGGAATCTCCACGTCGATCGATTTCAAATTGTGCTGGCGCGCGCCACGGACGCGTAGCCGGTTCTTGCCCGGCTTGCGGCGCTCGGGGGGAATCGGAATCTGCAATTCGCCCGAGAGGTACCGGCCGGTGAGTGAATGCGGGTCGGCCCGGAGCCCCTCGAGATCGCCCTCGTAAATGAGCCGCCCACCGTGCTCGCCAGCCCCCGGCCCGAGGTCCAGGATTCTGTCCGCGTGGCTCATCATCTCCGGGTCGTGCTCGACGACCAGGATGGTGTTGCCGAGGTTGCGCAGGCTCTCGAGAATCTCGATCAGACGCCCGGTGTCGCGCGGGTGGAGGCCAATGGAAGGCTCATCGAGCACGTAAAGTGCCCCAACCAGATTCGAGCCCAGACAGGTGGCAAGCTGAATCCGCTGCGATTCGCCGCCGGAGAGCGTCGAGGCCAGGCGGTCGAGCGTGAGGTACTCGAGCCCGACTTTGTAGAGATACCGGAGGCGCGAGCGGATTTCCTCCAGCACCTTGTCGGCCACCGTCTCCTGGAACGGCGTCAGGCGCAGTTCGTTGAAGAAGCGATAAACTTCCTGGATGGACATCCGGCAGACTTCGGTGATCGACTTGCCTTCGATGCGGACGTGCAGCGCCTCGCGGCGGAGGCGCCCGCCCTCGCAATCCGGACAGAGCGCGTAGCCGCGGTAGCGGCTGAGAAACACCCGCACGTGGAGCTTGTACTTCTTGCGCTCCAAATAGGAGAAGAATCCGCGGATGCCTTCGAACTCCTCGTCACCGTCGATGAGCCAGCGCCGCTGCTCCTGCGTGAGGCGATAGTACGGCACCTCGACGGGGATGTCCCGCGCGCGTGCCACGCGCTTCATCTCGTTCGCGAAACCGCGATAGCGCGGCTTGGTCCAGGGTTCGACGGCGCCGTCCGCGAGGCTTCGGTTCTTGTCGGGAATCACCAGGTCGAGGTCGAAATCAATCGTATTCCCGAAACCCTGGCAGCGCGGGCAGGCGCCATAGGGATTGTTGAATGAAAAGAGGCGCGGCTCAGGTTCCTGGAAAACCGTCCCGCACTTTTTGCACTCGAACCGTTCGTTGAAGACCAGGCGGTCGGGAACGGCAGAAGCGTCCGCGGAGGCAAACTCCAGGATGGCCTCGCCGCTTTCGCGGTAGCAAAGCTCCAGGGAGTCAATCAGCCGTTGACGAATCTCGGAGCCGACAGCGAGGCGGTCAACCAGCACGTAGACGGGCCGGGCGAAGTCCACTTCCAGCAGCGACTCCGGTGTGGAGAATTCGAAAACCCGGCCGTTCTGGTAGAGCCGGTTGAAGCCCGTTTGCCGGAGCGAAAACAGTCGTGGCTTAAGGGACTCGTCAGGCGGAGACGGCGTAGGGGAGGGCTCTGCCCTCCCGCTCTTAGGTGTTGTAGCTATCGGCTTCTCTGACGAGCGCGAACGCCCTCGCGCCTTCGGTGAAGGGGGCTCCACTCCCTCGTCACGCGGGGATCCGGGAGCCCGGAGGGCTCCCCTACCCAACCCACCGGGATTGACCTGGAACAGCACATAAAACCGCCGATCCGGCTCGAGCGCGAGGACGCGGTCGGCGATTTCATCCACATTGTCCTTGCGCACGGCTTCCTGGCAGCGCGGGCAGAAGGTGACGCCGATGCGCGCGAAAAGCAGACGGAGGTAGTCATAGATCTCCGTCGCCGTGGCGACCGTCGAACGAGGGTTGCGAGTTGAATTCTTCTGCCGGATGGCGACAGCGGGCGCGATGCCTTCCACCTCGTCCACGTCCGGCTTCTCCATGCGCTCCAAGAACTGGCGCGCGTAAGCCGAGAGGGACTCGATGTAGCGCCGCTGGCCTTCGGCGTAAATCGTGTCGAATGCCAGGCTGGACTTGCCGGAGCCGGAAACGCCCGTGACCACCGTCAGCCGGTTGTGGGGGATTTTACAGTCGATGTTCTTGAGGTTGTGGACACGCGCGCCGCGGACGAGGATGTTCTCCTCCGCAGCCGGACTGGAAGAGGGTGTGGTTAGACCCGCGGCCAGAGAGTCCTGGCCCGTTACCCCGATCGTGGGCGCGGCCGCATCAGGAGCCGCGGAACGGGGGAACGCATTTTGAAGAGAATCTTCGCCTGAAGACAAGACTCTGCCGCCCTGCACGAGGAGATCTCGGCTGCCACGCTTCCGGCCGTGTCGGGCAATCACACAGCGGGCCCGGAAGCGCCTTGCCGAAACTATTCATTATAGCCCCCGCGCCCAGGCAATTCAAAGCGCGAGGGGAGGCGGCAATTCGGTGAAATCCCACTCTTGCCACTGTTTATTGCTCCGGCGGTCCAGGCCGCACGTATGGTTTTCCGGAGTGATTATTGCCGCGAGTCTCCAGTTGGCCGCGGCAGCGGCGAATTGCCCGATCTTCGAGGTGCCGATGTCGCGAAACCC
>JAIQGB010000363.1 GCA_020072905.1 Terriglobia bacterium
GTTTTCGCATTTGTTTTTCAGTTCAGGAATTCCTGTTCGCCGCGCATCGCTGTCATAAATGAACAAATGCTCTGTCTGCAGTTTTGACGCTCATTTTGCATACTCATTCTTCAACAGTTTCCGATTTAATACTCATGGCAATCCCAAATCATCCCGGACTAGACCGCCGGACTGCTCCGCGTCTTAAGGTGCATCTAGGCTGCCAATTGACCGTTGAACGAATTAAGCACGAAGCATTTATTAAAGATATCTCCCCCACCGGCGCATTGCTCTTGTCGAGCTTTATGCCGCCGCCCGATGCTGATGTCCTCATCAAGATAGAGACGCACCTTATAAGAATTCCGATAGTCCTGGAGGGCAAAGTAGTACGTCGTGACTCCATAAATACCGAACAAGGCCCCGTAGGTGTGTTTGCCGTCAAATTCAGCCGCAACTCTCCGGCCCTTATGCTGCTGGTTAACAAAATCGTCAACCCTCAAATCGTGTAATTGCCAGTCCGGTATCACTCCGGCAAAATGGAGCCATAGTCCTGCGGGCCTGAAGGCGATGTCACGCCTCCCGTTGCAGGGCCCGGGACCCCGGGGAGGGCTCCGGGATTCCATCCTGGCCGCTCCCATCGTGCTCGATCTCGTTCTCTTCATGGACCTCGCACAGCGCTGCCCGACGATGGCCCGCAAGGGCATCCAGGAATGGCTCTCGTTCTACTTCAAGAGCCCGATGTGCGCGCCGAAACTCTATCCCGAGCACGATCTCTTCATCCAGCTCATGAAGCTCAAGAACACCCTGCGCCATCTGCGGGGAGAAGAACTCATCACGCACCTGGGGCTCGAGTATTACGACTGAAGGGGCAGAAGCAGACCGGGGATGAGCGAGCAACGTCGAGCGTTTGGCCGCTCCTCAGCGCCGATTCTCCAGCCCTTGCCCGTCACGGCTTCGCTGGGGGCTCGAGGCGCGGTTTCGGCGGCGTAGGCGGAACAAAGGGCAACGTGGCGAGGTACTGTCCGAGGATGGTTCCCACCGCCGTCAACTCCGAAAGGTCGCGGGGGGTGAAGTCGGGGCCCACAGGTTCACCGGGTCTCCCCTTGTGGCTCACTTGCATCACTCCCACGACTTTCCCTTCCGCCATCATGGGCGCACACATGATCTTCTGAATGGGCGTGGCCTTCTCCTCCGCCGAAAGGTCCACCGCCTCAAAAACCGTGGGATGCTTGTACACGGAGAAGTTGTTGACGATCTCCCCTCGGCGGTCCTTGATGTTCTTGGTGGCGAGCGAGTGCGCCGTCGTCAGCGGGATGGCCCCGATCTTCACGAGTTTGACCGGAAAGACAAAGCGCAGCATCCTGCCGTCGTCCGAGAGCCGGAGGATCGCCACCTGGTCCTTCTTCGTCCCAAAAGCATTGGCGATCTGCGCCGCCAGCCGGTTCAGCGCCTCGTCCGACGGATGGCCGCCGGCCTTGCGCATTTCTTCCACGTGCTTCGCCACCGTCAGGCTGAGATCCATTTCCGCCATCCGTGCCCCCTTGATGAAATCCTGAATTGTTGGCCGATTATACTGAATCGCCCTCAGGCAAGCAACGCGGCATGAAAAAACTCAGTGATCCCGAGCCGGGATGCCGTCGCGCCCGCGCTGATTCGGTTTGACAAAATCTCCGCGGGCTGCGGATAATCGCTGGCCGGTCTTCCGGCAAGGAACGGAGATGCCTTCCCTTCGCTATACCGCCCCGGCGGTGCTGCTTTCGCTGCTCGTCGCCCCCTGGTCGCACGCTGCGGAGCGCACCCACGCCGAGGCGGAGAAGCTCGCGGCGCGTGTGCTCGAGCACGCCATCGTCCTCGACACGCACGAAGACACGCCGCAAATGCTGCTCGACAACCGCTATGACCTCGCCGACCCGGCCAGCCCCTATATGGTCAGCATCCCCAAAATGCGTCAGGGTCATGTGGGCGGCGCGTTTTTCTCCATCTGGGTGGATGTCAAATGGCCCCAGGCCACGCTGATCCAGCGCGCGCTGGACCTGATCGACGCGGTCGATGAGCAGGTGGCGCGCCACAGCGACACCCTCGGCCTCGTCACCACCGCGGACGATGTCGTGCGCCTGCATCGAAACGGCAAAATCGCCATCCTCATGGGCCTCGAAGGCGGACACATCATTTGCGACGACTTGCGTGTGCTGGACAGCTTCTACCGCCTGGGCGTTCGCTACATGACGCTCACCCATACCGCCAACACCGATTGGGCCGACTCGTCGGCCGGCAAGCCTTATGCGAGAGGCTTGACCGACTTCGGCCGCCAGGTCGTCGCGCGCCTGAACCGCCTGGGAATGATGGTGGATATCTCCCACGTCTCCGATCAGACATTCTACGCCGCACTCGCCGCGTCGAAGGCCCCCTTGATTGCCTCACACTCCTCGTGCCGCGCCCTCTCGAATCAGAAGCGCAACATGAGCGATGAGATGATCCGGGCGCTGGCAAAGAACGGCGGCGTCATCCAGATCAACTTCTATTCCGCCTTCCTCGACCCGGATTACGCCTCCGCCCTGAAGAAAGTCCAGCCTCAGATTGATGCCGCGGTCGCGGCCGAGCGCAAGGTGTATGCACAGAAAGGCCGCCAATTGCCTTGGAGGGAGGAGCAGAAAATCGGCCAGAAGATTGCTGCCGGCATTCCTGCACCCCCCTTGAAGCGCGTCGCGGACCACATCGATCACGCGGTCCAAGTCGGTGGCGTGGACCACGTGGGGCTCGGTTCGGATTTTGACGGGATCGAGTCCGCGCCAAAGGGTTTGGAAGACATTTCGAAGATTCCCGACCTCGTCATCGAACTTGCTCGCCGCGGTTACAGCGAAGAAGATTTGGAGAAAATCCTGGGCGGCAACCTCCTGCGCGTGATGCGGCGGGTGGAAGACGTCTCCCTCCAGATGCAGAAAGAGAAATGAGGAACTGGATGCGAAAAGCTGTCGTCACTTTTATCAGCGTTTTCCTGTTTGCGTCTGCCCTCTCGGCTCAGACCGGGGCGAAGAAAGCGACCAGCTCCGCCCGGCGCCCGGCTGTCGCCGATGCCGCGGCACCCGCCATCAAGCTGGACCAGCCCCCGGGGCTTTACGCGGTCTTTGAGACCACTATGGGTCGAATCGTTTGCCGGCTCTTCCCCGACAAGGCGCCGGAGACAGTCAGGAATTTCGTCGGCCTCGCGCGGGGGACCAAGCGCTGGTACGACCTGAAGACGCAGGCCTGGGCCGTGCGCCGCTATTACGACGGGCTGACGTTTCACCGCGTGATTCCGAATTTCATGATCCAGGGCGGCGACCAGCTCGGCAACGGCACGGGTGGCGTGGGCTACAACTTCAAGGATGAATTCAATCCAGACCTCAAGTTCGATTCGCCCGGAAAGCTGGCGATGGCCAACTCCGGCCCCAATACCAATGGGGCGCAGTTCTTCATCACCGTGGCGCCCACGGAATGGCTGAACAACCATCACACCATCTTCGGCGAGGTCGTCGAAGGGCAAAGCCTCGCCGACGCCATTTCGCAGACGGCGCGCGATTCCAACGACAAGCCCAACACGCCCGTCGTGATGACGCGCGTGGACATTGTGGATACCAGGCCGCCCGCTGCAGCCGCCCCCGAGAAAGCCGCAGCCGCACCGAAGAAAACCACCTCAACCAAGGAGCCAAAATGAGCGACCTGCAGCCCGGATTGTATGCGGTATTTGAGACTACGCTCGGCGAGGTCACTTGCCGCCTGTTCCCCGACAAGGCGCCCAAAACGGTCGAGAATTTTTTGGGACTCGCCCAGGGAACCAAGGAATTCGTTGACCCGCAGACTCGCGCGCGCGTCAAACGGCCGTTTTACGACGGCCTGACGTTCCACCGTGTCATCCCGAAGTTCATGGTTCAGGGCGGCTGCCCGCTGGGTAGCGGCACGGGCGGGCCGGGCTACAAGTTTCAGGATGAGTTTTCGAAAGACTTGAAATTCGACAAGCCCGGCAAACTGGCGATGGCCAACTCCGGGCCAAACACCAACGGCAGCCAGTTCTTTATCACCGTCGCCGCGACCGACTGGCTGACCAACCATCACACCATCTTCGGCGAGGTGGTGAAAGGCTACGACGTGGTCGAGAAGATTGTGAATGTCCCGCGCGACCGCAGCGACCGGCCGTCAACGCCGGTGCTGATGAATGCTCTAAGGATTGTCGAAGTGAAGTAGGGGCCAGGTGCGTGGTTCCGCACGAGAGGTATGACCGTCCCTCCACGCCGACGATAAGTGAGCGCTCACGCAAAGCGGACGGTCAAGCGGCCGGCCGGCCCGGGTAACTTCTATCCGCCAACCGTCCTCACGGACGTGCCGGTCCAGTCGCCGGCGT
>JAIQGB010000364.1 GCA_020072905.1 Terriglobia bacterium
GAACACCATGTCGTGCTTCTCGATGGCATCCACGTAGCGGCGCTGGTTGAGACTCTTGGGTGCAACGCTCTTCTTGCCAAACGTGCGCGGGCGGCCCGCCTCGGCAAGCCCCTTCAGTGTGGCGTCGGGGTCTTCGCTCAAGATGCGAAGGAAGGCCTGGACCTCGGCGTTTTCAAAGCGCGCGCCGCGGCCGACGAGTTCCGTGTACTCCTCCACCACGCGCTGCGCGCGGTGGACGTTGCCCTCCGCGCCCTCGATCTCGAGGGTCTGGTCCGCCAGGTGCGTCGAGACCTGTAGCGAACGCTCCAGCAGCTTCAAATTCTCGTCGAACGTCCCGAAGAGATTCTCGACCCCTTTGTCCACCTTGACACTGGTCTTCATAATGTCCCCGCGCAGCGCGGAACACCTCCTGGCTAATCCACACGACATCCGATGGGCAGAAATCGACGGGTAGGTGCAGTCCTGGAAGTCTTGTTTGGCCGGGTCATCAAGCCTTTTCCAAGTTAGCCGAACCCCGCGCGGAAGTCAAGGACGGAGCAAAAGCAGATAGACCGGAAGTGGATAGCCACTTTGTCCGCCTTGGAGACGCGCTGGGACATCATGTCTGTTTAAGAGACTAACGAACCCTATGCCCGAGGGAGTTTAAGAGCCTTCGTTGATTCTAAAGGACATTGTGGCTTCGTTCCTCGAGTTCTTGTATCTTCGCTCTGCTTTTCCCCGGCCCCTGGTCCCTAGTAACTAGCTCCCTCTCCTTTGACTCTCTTCTTCTGGCTTCCACCCGTCACTCGTCACTGTTTTTCCGACCTGAATCCTTGATCCTGAATCATGCTGTTGATTCTAAAGGACATCGTGGCTTCGTTTCACTAAAGCTGATCCTCCGCCGCGAGAGGCTGCTTCCGGGCCTCCCTCCGCCGACGGCAAGCAGGCGCCCGGCTCCGCTCTGAGGTGTGGGCTCCGCAGCCGGAGACGTCCTCCGCCGCGGGCTTACGGCCCGCCTACTAGGCTAGCACTCTGCACCCTCGGCGTCAAGCGGGCCTGCTGGCCCGCCTTGGCTCACCGCGCCAGGAGCCGGTAGCTGACGAAAGCCAACTGCTTGCTGTCCGGCGCCCAGGAGGGGACGTTGATGGTTCCCTGCCCGCCGAAGAGCTTGACGAGGACTCGCGGCGTGCCCCCGGTTATGGGCATGACGCGCAGCATGACGTCCTTGTTAGGCGGATGCCCTTTCACCGACCGGTCAAAGGAAATGAAGACCAGCCATTTGCCGTCGGGCGAGGGGTGCCCGAACCAGTCTGCGTGCCCGTCGTTCGTGACCTGCTCCTGGGCGCTGCCGTCCGGATGCATTCGCCAAATCTGCATCAGGCCGGTGCGCTCGGAATTGAAGTAGATGAATTTCCCGTCGGGGGAGTAGTCGGGGCCATCGTCGAGGCCGGGCGCGTCCGTCAGACGCCGCTCCTCCCCGCCCGCGGTGGGGATGACGTAAACGTCGAAATTCCCGCTGCGTTCGGCACAATAGGCGAGGGTCTTCCCGTCCGGCGACCAGCCGTGCCAGTAGGACGGCCCGTCCGGGGTCACCAGCCGCGGCGCGCCGCCCGTCATCGCCACGACGTAAATCAGCGAGCGGTCTTTCGGCGAATTGCTGATTGCCAGCCACTTCGCGTCGGGAGACAATCCATGGTCGTTGTTGCAGTGGTTCGCCGAGCCCGTATCGAGCATTCTCGGCTCGCCGCCCGCAGCAGGAATCGTATAAATCCGGCCGCCGCTGTTAAAGATGAGGGACTTCCCATCCCGCGACCAGTTCGGCGCTTCAAATCGCTTTGCCGCCTTGTACACTACGCGGCGCTCTTTCCCGTCTACGGAAATGATTTCCAGGCGGCTCTCCACGCGATTGATGTTCGCTTCTTCAAACTGATCGCCCTCCAGGCTGAGGTGTGAAAACGTAGCGGTCTCGAGCGTCTGGACATCGTGCGAGCAGACCGCCAAGCCCACATACACGGGATCTTTCAGCACGACTTTGGTCGAGCCTGCCACCTGCAGGGGCTGGCCTTCCATGGCCGCAGAGAGCGTGAAGGTGTCGCCGTGGCGCTCGAGGCGTAGCGTCAGTGGCCGGACGAGCGCGGATTTGACCTCGCTCGTTATTCCGCCCTTGGCTTCGCGAAACTGCATGGAAGTGAGGCCGTCGCCGTGGACGACGGCGGAGACGTAGGGCGAGTCCGTATCGAGGCTCTGCCGCACCACCCAGCCCGCCTTGCGGTGTTCCTGGCCGCCCGTGCCGACCAGCCGCACGTCGGCGGTCAGGGTCAGGTCGCCGCTCGCGCGCCGCCAGACGTAGTGAAAGGCGTCGGTGGATTCCCACATGTTCTCGCCGCCGCCGGTGATCCGATACTCCTTGCGCGCGGCGTCGTAGGTGGCGCTTCCCGGCCGAGTCTTGCCAACGTCCGTCTGCGCTTCGAACTCGCCGAGCGAGCGCGAGGAATTGGCAGCCCGGAGCTGGACCACGAGGGCGAGGGTCGCGGCGAGCAGCACGACCAGTCCCCCGGCCAGTGCGTATGCCCTGTTCCCTTTTGCGTACTGCGCTAACCGCCGCTGGTCCATTTCACGCCTCCTGGACAATCCCAGAGCTGTCGCTGGATGCTTCCCCGCCATTCTACCCGAAGTTCGCGGCGGGCGCCGACCGCACGCTCAAGCGTCGCCGACCCACCACCACTCGCGGCGGCCCGCAATGCATCTGCTATAATCAGCGATTGCTTTTCGCCTCGCGGGGCCGATAGGTGCTGTGGCTGCGCGCCCGTTGCGGCGATCTCAGATCGACGGCAGGAGTGAAGGGGCCGCTGAGGAGGCTTTTCCCCAGGAGCATTGGGTTGCTTCAAGAAATCCAAAAACGAATTCGCACGAAGTTTACCGAGGAGGTCAAGGCCGCGTTCGGCGTCGAGTTTTCCGAGCCCGTGCTCGATTCGCCGCCCAACCTGGAGATGGGCGACCTTTCGCTCGCCGCCTGTTTCGAGCTCGCCAAACAGCTTCGGCAGCCACCGCGCAAGATCGCCGCGCAACTCGCCCCGCGCCTCTCACCCCTCGAGGGCGTTGAACGAGTCACCGTCGCCGGCGCGGGTTATATCAACTTTCATCTTGATCGCTCAGCATTTTCCTTGGCGCTTTTCCGCCTCCGCGCGTCCCCGCAGCAGGAGACGCCATCCGGTCGGGGCAAGATTCTGGTCGAGCACACCAGCATCAATCCCAACAAGGCCGCACACATCGGCCACCTGCGGAATGCCGTGCTGGGCGACACGTTCGTGCGGCTGCTGCGCTTCCGCGGCGACCCGGTGGAGGTGCAGAACTACATTGACAACACTGGCGTGCAAGTCGCCGATGTTGTCGTCGGTTTCGTACACCTCGAGAAGAAAAGCCTCCAGGACGTTGAGCGTCTCATCCAGGATCCCGCGGTGCGGTTCGATTTTTATTGCTGGGACCTCTACGCGCGCGTTTTCCAGCACTACGACGAGAATAAAGACGCTCTCGCCTGGCGTTCCGAGGCGCTGAAACTCATCGAGGAGGGCCACGGAGAAATGGCGGCCGTGGCGGAGCGGATCTCGGCGGCCATTGTGCGCAAGCACCTGGAGACTATGCTGCGCATCAACGTCTGCTACGACTTGCTGGTGCGGGAGAGCGAAATCCTGCGGCTGGATTTCTGGAAGTATGCCTTCGAGCTGATGAAGGAGAAGGGCGCGATCCGCTTCGAGGAATCCGGCAAGAACGCCGGGTGCTGGGTGATGAGCCTCGCCGAAACCAACGAGGGCGAAACGACGGATGAGGAATCCGGAGGCGAGGACGTCAAGATTATCGTGCGCTCGAACGGGACGGTGACCTACGTCGGCAAAGACATTGCTTACCACCTTTGGAAATTCGGGCTGTTGGGCAAGGACTTCGGTTACCAACTGCTCTGGCGCTATCCCGACGGCCAGCCTGTCTGGCAAAGCGCTCTCGAGCGCGCTGCGGATGCGCCTGCCTTCGGCGGCGGGCACGTCGCCTACGCGGTTATTGATACGCGGCAGTCATACCTGCAGAACATCGTGGCGGCGGCCTTCCGCGCCTTGGGCTTCCAAGCGCAGGCCGAGAACCTGCACCATTTCGCTTACGAGGTTGTGGGCCTTTCGCCGCGCTGCGCGGAAGAAATGGGGCTCGCGCTCAGCGCGGAGGATCGCCAGCGGAGTTACGTGGAGGTTTCCGGCCGCAAAGGCCTCGGCATCAAGGCCGACGACTTAATCGACACGCTGATCGCCCGCGCCACGGAAGAAGTCCGCGCCCGCCAGATGAGCGAAGACGTGGAGGAGCAAGCCCTCGCCGCACGCCGGATCGCCG
>JAIQGB010000365.1 GCA_020072905.1 Terriglobia bacterium
AAGGCCGCGGGCGTGGAATTCCAGCAGCCCGCCCACACCGTCGATATCTCTGAGCACGGACTCAGAATCCGCACCGACGCCCGGTTCGACGAGGCTCGCCCGCTCAACCCGGGCCAGATGGTGTATGTCTACGGCGACAGCGATATCAGCTTCGGGTACTGCCGGATTGTGTGGGTGCACACCGACGACCCCGAGTCGTCGAGCGAAGCCGGACTTGCCTTCCTGAATTGACCCCGTTCACAGGCTAGACGACCCGGCGGCGCTTAACCGCCGGCCAGCCACCTTCCCTACCGACCTTCTCCGTTTCCGGATCTCGGACGCGCGAACCGAGCGGCGATTTGTGGGATAATCCCGGCGGCAATTCAGCACGAACAAAAGATCACAGCAGGAGGAAACGCACATGGTTTCACGACGAGCATTCCTGGGAACGATGGGGGCAGCCATTGCAGCCTCGCGATTCGCACGGCTGGCGAATGCGGCGCTCGTGCCCGCGCCTCGTCGCTCCTTCAAAGGGCCATTCGGCATTCAGCTTTACAGCCTGCGGAACCAGCTCGACAAAGACGTTCCCGGCTCGCTCAAGCTCATCCGCAACGCTGGCTACACGGACGTGGAAACGGCGGACTTCTACAAGATGAGCCCGGCGGACTTCAAGAAAGCGCTCGACCAGGCAGGACTGAGGTGCACGGGCATGCACTCCGGCGACGACAACCGCTTCCGCGACCATCTGGACGAGATCATCGCCGAAGCGGAGGTTTTCAAGCCCGACTACGTGAACTCGCCCTGGGTGCAGGAAGAACACCGCAAGGACGCCGAAGGCTGCAAGCGCATCGCCGCGGACTTCAACGCGTGGGGCAAGAAGCTCCAGGCGGCGGGCTTCCGCTTCGCCTTCCACAACCACGATATGGAATTCAAGCCGCTCGGCGACACCACGCCCATGGACATCTTCATTCACGAAACCGATCCGGAGCTGGTGGATTTCGAGTTGGACCTCTTCTTCGTGAAAAAAGTCGGACTGGAGCCGGTGGAATATATGCGGAAGTATCCAGGCCGCATCAAGTTGCTGCACTTGAAAGACATCTCGAAGAACACCCCAATCGGATTCGCCGAGGCGCCCGACGACGCCTGCGTGCCGCTCGGCGAGGGGCAGATTGATTGGCCGAAGACGCTGGCGGCCGCCGCCGACATCGGCGTAACGCACTACTACGTCGAAGACGAAAGCCCGACCGCGCCGGAGGGGATCAAGAAGACCGCCCAGTACCTCAAGACCGTGCGGTTTTAGGCGATCGCGTTTTCCGGCACGACGCTGCCGTGGGAGCCGCAGCCGGCGGAGTCTGCAGCGCAGGGTGCACAAGCGTGCGCCTCAGCCAGCCTGCATACTTGTGCGCTCGACTTCATGCCCCGGCGCGGCGCGCGAAGAGCCACTTGCACTTTGCCGCGCCTTCCAGTTAGATAGGGGCATGAAAACCCAACGTGTCTACTCTCTGCTGGTCATGACTCTATTCGCCCTGCCGTTTTTGGTTTCCGGCGCAGAAGCCGCCGAGAAGTCCACGGCCCTGCGCGAGTACCTGGTCTACATTGGCACCTACACTGGACCGAAGAGCCAAGGCATTTACGCGTACCGCTTCGATTCCGCGACGGGCCGCCTCAGCCCGCTCGGGTTGGCTGCGGAGACCGCGAATCCCTCCTTCTTGGCCGCCGATCCCAGCCGCCGTTTCCTTTACGCGGTGAACGAGGTGAGCAATTCCCAAGGCCAGAAGAGCGGTGCGGTGAGCGCCTTCGCGCTCGACGGGAAATCGGGCAAGCTCCGCTTTCTGAACCAAGTGTCGTCACGCGGCGCGGACCCCTGCTCCGTGTCGCTCGACCAGACGGGAAAACACATCCTGGTCGCGAACTACAGCAGCGGCAACGTGGCGGTGTTCCCCATGCTTGCCGACGGCCGCCTCGGCGAGGCCTCGGCCTTCGTGCAGCACCACGGGCACAGTGTGAATCCCCAGCGCCAAGAGGGGCCGCACGCCCACATGATCGAAGTCTCCCCCGATAACCGCTTCGTCCTGGCGACGGACCTGGGGCTGGATGAGGTGCTCGTCTATCGCTTCGACGCGGCAAAAGGTACCCTCACGCCCAACGATCCGCCGTTCGGCAAAGTTCCTGCGGGGGCCGGACCGCGCCACTTCGCTTTTTCTCCGAACGGCAAGTTCGTGTACGTCATCAATGAAATGGGTTCCTCCATGACGACGTTCTCCTACGACGCAGCGCGCGGAGCGCTCCAGGCGCTCGAGACCCTCTCGACGCTCCCCAAGGATTTCAAGGGGCGCAACGACGACGCCGAGGTCGCCGTGCATCCGTCGGGAAAATTCCTTTATGGCTCAAACCGCGGGCACGACAGCATCGCCGTGTTCGCGATTGATGCCCAAAAGGGCACGCTGACGCCGGTCGAAGACGTTTCCACACGGGGAAAGGAGCCGCGCAACTTCGCCATCGACCCAACAGGAAAGTATCTCATCGCCGCCAACCAGAATTCCGACAGCCTCGTGGTCTTCCACATCGATGCCCAGAGCGGGCGCCTGACGCCGACCGGACAGACACTCGAAGTCGGCTCGCCCGTCTGCGTAACGTTCGTGGCCGTCAAATGACCGCAGGTGGCCGTCCTTCGCCCGGGAACCTAATCGGTCGATCCCGCGTACTGCTTCTTGAGGGGGATTTCTTCCTTGCTGCGGTTGTTGTGTCTCTTCTTGCTGGGGCCGCTGAGCGCGCTCGCGGCGGGCGACAACCCGTCTCTATCCGCCGAAGAGATCATGGCGCGCGTGGCGGCCAACCAGAATCGCGCCGAAAAGCTTCGCGACTTTTACATCTACCAGCAGCACATCCACATCGTCACCCGCAAAACCAACGGCAACGCGGCGCGCGAAGAAACCACGGATTACCAGGTCACTCCCACGCCCGAGGGAACCCAAAAGGACCTGAAGCATCTTGAGGGCCGGTACTGGCGCAAAGGGAAATGCTTGGAATTTCGCGGCGAGCCCCGGCCGGCGCCC
This sequence comes from Terriglobia bacterium, assembly GCA_020072905.1. Classification (GTDB taxonomy): domain Bacteria; phylum Acidobacteriota; class Terriglobia; order UBA7540; family UBA7540; genus JAIQGB01. The sequence goes on from JAIQGB010000365.1 coordinate 3,036, forward strand.
GACAGTCTGGACGGCGATCTGATCAACGACCTCCGCGATGATTTGACCAACGATCATTCTAAAGACGGGCTCGGCCGCGACCTCTTCCCGCTGACCTCCGAGGAACAGAAGAAATACCGCTTCGAGCTGGCGGGAGAAGACACCGTCCATGAATGAAAGGTGTATCGCATCCGCTTTCGTCCGCAGGACAAGAATGATCTGACCTGGGCCGGCGAAGCGCTGATTGATGCGGAGGAATTCCAGCCGGTCTCCGTCTTTACGCATCTGTCGCGCAAAATTCCCTTCTTCGTGCGCACGATGCTGGGCACGAATCTTCCGGGAATTGGCTTCAACGTGGAATACCGGCGATTTGACGAGGGGGTCTGGTTTCCCGTGAGTTTCGGCACCGAATTCCGTTTGCGCGCCGTCTTCTTCATCAACCGCGACATCACCATCTCGCTCGCCAACTCCGGATTCGAGCGGGCGAAGGTGAACAGCAAGATTCTCCAGTACGAGCCGACGCAGTAATTGACCCGCCCAACAACTCAGAGGGCTTAGCGAAATCTCAATGCAACGCATCGCGCGCTTTCAGGGTGGTTCGCCAGACGGATTACGGACCCGCGGGAGAAACCTAAACCATGAGCGCGGCGGGCCACGCTTTGCCGTATACTTGGCCGCTGTTCATCGTCATCATCAAACCGGGAGGAACACGCCATGATGCAAAGCTGGTCGCTGGAAGCACGGATGAGCCGCTGGAGTTGCCTATGGGTTGCGGCTCTCTTCTTGCCCTGCCTGGCTGTTTCAGCAATCCATGCCACGGCTGCGGACAAGATCAACGTGCCGTCGGAGCCGCTTATCTGCCTCTGGGAGCATGATGCAAAAGTGGATATCGCGCCGCTCGTTCGCGAGCTCGGATTCAATACTTTGTGGGCGCACGAGCCGCCCTACGACGGCAAAACGCAGTGGAAGGACACCATGATGGGGCGGGCGCTGCAGATACCGGGCATGAAGTACGTGTTCGGCAAGATCGATCGCAAACAGTGGGGCTGGTCTTACGAAGCGTGCCTGAAACATGCCGAGTGGCTTGCCCAACTTTCGCGCGAGCACAAGGAGATCATCGGAGTCTATCTGAATGACTATTATGGCGAGCTCGAAGAAGGTGGAAAGACCCGCCAGCAGTGGGATGAGATTACGGCGCGGATGCGAGCCATCAATCCCGAGCTGCCCATCTGGGTTCCGCTCTACCCCGACAACGGCGACCTCGACAAACCCTACGATTTCGACCACGACGCCTACATGTTCAACATCTGGGACGATCGCGAGGTCCGCAAG
>JAIQGB010000366.1 GCA_020072905.1 Terriglobia bacterium
GGAGCGAGCGGCGCCATCGCCGGCGTCCTGGGCGCCTATTTCATCAGCTATCCAGCCGCGCGCATCACTACGCTTTTCCCCATCTTCTTCTTCTTCTGGACTATTGAAATCCCCGCCCTGCTCCTGCTGGGGTACTGGTTCGTGATTCAATTCTTCACCGGCTTCCAGATGCAGTCGATCCAGACCGCAACGCGCGGAGGGGTCGCCTGGTGGGCGCACGTCGGAGGCTTCCTGATCGGATTAATTCTGGCCGCAACGTTCCGCCCGCGCCGCCGGGGGCCGGTAGTGGAAGTTCTGAGCTGAGTCAACGGTCCCCGAGCAGCGCCGACCTTTAGGTCGGCATCCGAGAACGGTGCCGGGCTAAGGCCCAAAGCTACTTAGCAGGTCAGAGGCGGGAACAGATCCAGTCGCCAACTTCCTTCGTGCCGAGCTTCCCTCCCAAGTCAGGGGTTGTCTGGCCCCGTCGCAGGGCGTCGGTCACGGCCCGCTCGATGTCGCTCGCGGCCTCACGATAGCCCAAGTAATCGAGCATCATGCCCGCGGCGAGGATGGCGGCAAGGGGGTTGGCCAGGTTCTTGCCGGCGAGCGCGGGAGCCGATCCGTGCACCGGCTCGAACATCGAGGCGTGCCCGGGATGAATGTTGGCCGACGGCGCGAGGCCCAACCCGCCGACGAGTTGCGCACCAAGGTCGCTGAGGATGTCTCCGAAGAGATTGCAGGTAACGATCACCTCAAATTGCGACGGGTCGCGAATCACCTCCATCGCCAGCGTGTCAATGTAGAGGTGTCGCGATTCAATTCCGGGATAGCGCTTCCGCACATCCTGGAAGGTCCTTTGCCAGAGACCGTGCGCGTGCGGCATGGCGTTCGACTTGTCGCTCATGCAAAGCCGCTTCCGGCCGCGATTGCCCGCGTACTCGAAGGCGTGAACCAGGATGCGCTCCACGCCCCGGCGCGTGTTGACATCCTCTTGCAGGGCAACCTCATCTTCGCTGCCGCGCTTGAAGTTGCCGCCCACGCCGACGTACAGGCCCTCCGTGTTTTCTCGGAAGATTACGAAATCCACGTCGCGCTCGGAACGATCCTTGAGAGGACAGAGCCGGACATCGCGGAGTTTCACCGGGCGCTGGTTCACATAGAGATCCAGCCCAAAGCGGATTCCCAGCAGAATGTCCACGGCATGTTGGTTGGAGGGAACGCGAGGATCACCCAACGCGCCAATCAAAATGGCTTGGAACTCGCGGCGCAGCATCTCGAGCCCCCCGTCGGGGAGCGATGTGCCATCGCGAAGGTATTTTTCCGCGCCCCAATCGAAAGTGACGAGCTCGAGCGGCAGGCCGCGACGGTCCATCAAAGCGTGCAGAACCTTGACGGCCTCGGTGATTACCTCGACACCGATGCCGTCGCCGGGGATGACCGCGACCCGTTTCATGGTGAAAGAATGGAGGTCGGGGGCTGGGCACCGGCAGGCGAAGCCACTTGCGGCCCTCCGGGGCCGGGGATCAGTTCCGCCGCCTCTTCCCCGCGCTCTCGTTCGGTGATGTAGACGCCCGCGATGATGAGGATTCCACCCAGAATGATCTTTAGCGTCAACGTTTCATGGAGCAGCCAGATGCCCAGCCCCGTCGCGATCACGGGTTGAATGTAGGAAAACGCCGCGACCCGCGCCGCCGTGAGCTCGGCCATGACCACAGCAAAAATCAAATACGGCACAACGGAACCGAAGACGATGGCATAGCCAAGCCCCCACCAGGCTGCGGAGTGAATACCCTCCCACCGCACCTGGAAAACAGATCGAGCCGCAAAAGGGACCAACACGACCAAGCCGATGGCATAAGCGACGCCATTCAACGTCACGGCATCATACCGGTCGGCGGCTTCTTTAACGAGAATTGTGTAATAGGCGAAGACCGCGCTGCCCGCCAGGAGAATCAGGTCACCCTTCAAGTAGCTGCCGTTTCCCGGGGCGCGCTTGCCGAGGGTCAGGACGGCGACGCCCGCGAAAGAAATCAACATGCCGACGAACTTCGGCACGGTCAGCGCCTCGAGGCGCAAGAGGCAGGAAAGCACCAGCACCATGACCGGCCCCAGCGCGACGATCAGTCCGGCGTGGGCCACCGAGCTTCGCGCTACACCGCTAATGAAGAAGAGCTGATTGAAGGTCACGCCGCTCAGGGCCACCAGCACCATGAATCCCCACTCCCGGCGCGAGAGACGCAATCGCGGACGCCCGTGGCGGAAGAAGTAGATCACCGCAAAGACCAGCGCCGCGCCGGCCACGCGGAGCTGGGTCAGCGCCGACGGGGTGAACCCTGTCAGCCCTTCCTTCACGGCCACGATGTTTCCCGCCCAGCAAAACGTGGCGATGAACATGAGCCCGTGCATCAGCCGGTGACTGCGCGCGGGCCGAGGGATTCCCGTAGACTCAAGACGTGCGGTGATGGCTCTATCCAAACCTTTCTCTGCGCACCATCAGTTTCTCAATTTTCTCCAGCTTGGGAGCATATCCGAGACCTGGAGTCTGTGGCACGCGGATGGTTCCCTGCGACGTGACGGTGACCTCCGGGTCGATGATGTCCTCGCTCCAGTATCGCCGGCTGGCGGAGACGTCGCCCGGCAGTGTGAAGCCTGGCAGAGTCGACATGGCGATGTTGTGGGCGCGCCCGATTCCGGATTCCAGCATCCCACCGCACCACACCGGCACGTTCCGGCTGCGGCACACCTCTTCGACGCGGCGCGCCTCAGTGTGCCCGCCCACGCGGCCGAGTTTCACGTTGATGATCTTGCCGGCCCCGATCTCGATGGCCTTCCGCGCGTCTTCGGCGCTATGGATCGATTCATCCAGGCAAACGGGCGTGGCGATTTCGCGCTGCAATTTGGCGTGGTCGATCAAGTCCTCCCAACCCAAAGGCTGCTCGATCATCATCAGGTAAAACCGGTCGAGCGACTTGAGCAAAGGCAGGTCAGCGAGCGTGTAGGCCGAGTTCGCGTCCGCCATCAGGGCGATACGCGGAAACTCCCGGCGAATACGTTCCAGAACTTCAACGTCCCAACCGGGCTTGATTTTCACCTTGATGCGTTGATAGCCCGCGTCGAGCTCGCGTTGAATCCTCTCCAAGAGATCCTCGATCGTGTTCTGTATGCCGATCGAGACTCCGCAGGGGATTTCTTCGAGAGTACCGCCGAGGTGCCTCCAGAGTGGAACGCCTTTCATTTGGGATTCGATGTCCCACAAGGCATTCTCGATTGCGGCTTTCGCCATGTTATGGCCGCGAATCGGCCTGAATCGCGGGGCGAACTCGGAGGCTGCGGCGCATTCATGCCCCAAGCTCCAGGGAATCAGGAAATCACGCAGGATGTGCCAGGCGGTCTCAGGAGTCTCGTAGCTGTAGAAGGGCTCCTCGCCGCAGGTGACTTCCCCCCAGCCCGTGAGGCCCTCGGCATCCACGCGCACCAGGACGATTCGGCGCTCGGTCGTCCTGCCGAAGCTCGTTTCGAAGAAGTGCACGAGCGGAAGACGGATTTCCCGGACTTCAACGTGCTCAATCTTCATGGGAGTCCAAAAGGTAGCGGCCGGATGGCCCGTCCAGAACGAAACCCGTGACGACAAGCCGCCGGGCAAAATGCTTCCGAAATTCCTCGCGCACCGCGCGCTGAATCGCGCGAGCCCTCGCGGGACGCGACTTTTTCAGAGCTTCTATCCCGGCGGGAATAGCGGCTTCTGCCGCAGGTTGTCGAGCGGGTGGCCGCACCGGCCTGCCGCGCAGTGCGCGCCGCACGCGAGCGGACTTGATCCACCACTCTGCGACCAGGCGGTCACTGGGCAGGCCTCCCTGCAGCCGGCTGTCGACCGCACCATAATGATCGACGACGTAGCGCCGGCACACGGCGCCAAGTCGCTCGATGTTGAAGAAAGCGTTCTTGACTCGCAAGGGGTCGAAGGTCCATTCAATCAGCTCGACGCCCGCGCCGAGCGCCAGCTTTCGCTGCTCGAGCTTCAGAGCCCGGCCCAGACCGCGGTTTTCATGCCCGGGGAGGACACCCAGCGAAAGCGAATGGAAGTATCGTCGCCCGTTGCGCCACGCCGGCAGCGACGCCACAAACCCCACCATTTTCCCGCGCGCTGTGAACGCACCCACGACGTGGCCGCCGATGTGCCCCAAATTCACGAAGAGGCGCAGAGGGTAAGTCTCCCGGTCGGGGTAACCCCAGATTCGCTTCTGGAGATCGACGCAACACGCCAGCTCGTCCCGTGTCCGACAAGATCGGATGACGTATTTCACTTTCCCTCTGCGGCCTTCAGTTCTTCCCAGATCGCGTCCAGTTCCGCCGGCGTGCAATCGC
>JAIQGB010000367.1 GCA_020072905.1 Terriglobia bacterium
GTGCGCCTGCTCTTTTTCGGCCACACGCTCGCCCAGCGACTTCAGCTCGGCCGACGCCAGGTTCAGATCGATGGCGGTCTTGGCGGCATCGCGCTCCAGCAGGCGGTACTGCCCGGAGAGCACCACGCGCACGTGAGCCTCGGGTAAGTCGGCACTGATGCTGAGCCCGCGAGAGAACAGCTTCTCTGCCTCGTCCAACCGGCCTTGCTTGCGTTCGATTTCAGCAATCTCAGCGTAGCAGCGTGCGTAGGTGGGGTCGATTTTCAACTCCTCCTCAAAAGCCTGGCGAGCCTCCTCCCACACCGCCGGCTCATTGGAGGATAGGACCAACATGCGTCCGAGCCGATAGTGCAGTCCCGGAGCAGTCGGTTCCAGTTTGATCGCCTTGCGATACTGGTCCGCCGCAGGCGCGTATTGCTTGCTGGCCTCCAGAAGCTCCGCCATCAGTTGCCGCACACGAAAAGAGTTGGGAGCCACGTCGACCAGGTGGGCCACCGAGCGGGAAGAAAGCTGATAGAACAACCGGCTGGCAACGTAGAGGACATCGGGATCGTCCGGGTAATCCCGCAGCAGGTTCTGGACCACTTCGGCGGCGCGCAGTGGCTGCTCCAAACCCATGTACGCTTGCTCGAGGTGCAAGCCCGTCATTCGCCGGATCTCTTTATCAGTATCCGCGGCGAAGGCTTTCTCCAGCAAGGGCAGGCTCTCCCGGAAGCGGCCGTTTTCCGCCTCGCTCATCCCCAGAAAGGCTTTGGTGTGAGGCAATCGGGGATTGAGGGCAACCGATTTTTGGAAGCTCTCAGCCGCCTTGTCGTATCTCGCCATCGAGTAGTAAGCCAGCCCCAGACTGGCAAAGGATTCCGCGGAGCCAGGCCGGATCTTGACGATCTGCTCAAGGAGTGAGATCGCTTGGGCATAATCGTTCGCAGCCATGGCGGACGCGGCCCGCCGGTCCAAGTCGGCGACGTTTGCCGGCGCACTGCGTGCTGCGGGCGCTTGCGGCGCCGCGAGGGCTGAGGGCGTTGTCGAAGATGCGAGGAAGAGGGCGACGAAAAGGCACTGCGGCAAGCCCCGTATTGGATTCTCGACTCGCCCCTTGAATCGCATCGCCCCCCCTCATGACTTGTAACGGAGTCCGAACGGGGTGTCAAGCCCTTGGCACTGCAGCCCGAAGAAGGTTCGGGAGATAAGCGTGCCACAAAAGAATAAGCCCCGAGGCCCTTGCGGGCCCCGGGGCTAGAGTTAGAAGCAACCAGGTTTTAGAAAGTCAACTTCAACCCAAGCTGGATGATGCGAGGAGACCAAGCGCTCGTAACCTGGCCGAAGTTTCCGGCAGTCCCGCAAACTTCGCCATAGCCGATTTGGTCCGAGCAACCGGTGTTGACACCATTCCATTGGGTGTGGTTCCAGGTGTTGAACGTCTCGAACCGGAACTGCATTCCCACCCGCTCCGTGATGTTGAAGTTTTTGAAGAGCGAGAGGTCCCAGTTGTTCCGTCCTGTGCCGATAAGCGTATTCTTGCCCAGGTAGCCGAACATGCCGGGCTCACCGTCGGCATAGAGCTGGTCGTGGTTGGGCTGTGTGAAGGCGTCCACGTTGAACCACTGCACCGTTGGTCCGTAAGTGTCATTTTGAACGATGCTCTTGCCGGACTGCGCCCCAAGGGAATTGCAGCGCATTCCTGTGCCCGTGCCAGTGTTGTCGCCGGTGCCGCAGCCGATGTCGAGCGGCGTACCGCTCATGAAGGTGGTGATGCCGCTGACCGTCCAGTTGCCGAGCGAGTTCTTCAACCAGCGCGAGGAGTTCTTGAAGAACGGCACGTCATAGGTGTAGCCGAGGGTAACGATGTGCCGGCGATCCAGTTGGGAACTGCCCCGCCAGCGGAACAGGTTATGCCAGTCCTCACCATGGTTGTCCCCTTGCCCGCCCGCGGTGTCGATGGCGTGGGACCAGGTGTAGTTCCCAATGAGGCTCAGGCCATGGCTCACTTGGTGCCGGTAGCTGGCCTGGAGCGAGTTGTAATTGGACCTGGCTATCCCGTCCGCTCTCATGTTGACCCCGCTGAGGCCTTGGAAGGGCAAATACGGATAAGGGTCGGCGCCACCGATCAGCAGGTCCTGAGTTGCGTGGGGGAGTCCCAGGGGAACGATGTCGATTTGGTGGTCGAGGCTCAGGTGGCTCCCCACGTTTCCAACATAGGCGATGGTGAACAGGTCGTTGGTGGTGAGTTGGTGTTGGATGTTGAAGTTCCACTGATAGGTCCGCGGGAATGGCGAGGTCCTGGATACGGTGTTGATTCCAGGCGGCCCGATCGATCCTCCGCCCGCTCCGATTGCTGCCCAGCTATCCAGGTTGGACAGCGAGGGGCTGTAAGAGAAGGGCGCGCCGCCCTGAGTGGACTCTGACCCCGCTTCGTTACCGTTCAGGCCGTCGTAGAAGAGGCCCACTGCGGCACGAATCGAGGTCTTGCCGTTACCCCAGGGGTCCAAGGCAAAGCCCAGCCGTGGCGCGATATTCTTAAATTCGCCAGCCTGGCAGGCGACTTGAATCCCCCCCTGACCGCATTGCACGAGCCCGTTGCCGAACGTCAACACGCCGTTGGACGGGAAGATGGTCCCGCTGCCCGCGATCAGGAAGCCGTCGGCGTTACGCAGCGGAGCATCCGCAGCTTTGTACAGGTTCGGATAGAAGCCCGATTGCTGGAGGAAGCGCTCCCGGTTGCGGGTGAACAGGTAGTAGCGCACGCCCAGATTGACGGTCAAGCGTGGGGTTACCTTCCAGTCGTCCTGAATGTAAGGCTCGAAGTTGGTGGAGCGATAGTATCCCTTGCCAAACTTGTTGCCTTCACTGTAGCTCTGGAGGACGCCGCTCAACAGGTCAGCCATCGCGTTGCCGGTGGTGTTGGCGCCCCAGTTCGCGAAGATGGCGTAGCCCTGGACGCTGCCACCGAAAGACTCATTCTTGCGGAAGCGTTCCACGTAAGCCCCGAACTTGAGGGTGTGCTTGCCCTTTATCCAGGTCATGTTCTCTTTCCAGGTGATGATGGGGTTGGAGTTGTAAGGGCCGATGGGGAACCACCCGGAATCCATTCCCCCCTTGGAGAATTCGGAACCGCCGGATACAACTAGCCGGGTCACGAGTGGGAACGCTTCGTGTCCGGGGAACATGGACGGTATGTTGTAGCTGGAACTCTTGACGAGGGTCCCGGACGGCGAAGAGTCGCCGGCACTGGCGACTAGATCGATGTGGTCCACGGTGTAGGCCATGATGAATTCGCTGAACAGCGAAGGCGTGAAGCTGTGCGCGAAATTCAGCACGGCGCTCTTGCCGGGGCCTTTGAACGCCGTCTTGACCGAATCGATGTCAGACCAGTCCCAGAGGGAGTAGGGCGTGACGGTGTCCCAGGCGTCTTGAGTGTAACGGACAAAGATCCGCGAGCGGTCGTTGAAGTTGTGGTCCACGCGAATCTGTTCCTCCCGCCAGTTCACAGGGCTGCCAGCAGTCCCTATGCGCCTGTGGTTCCCGCTGTTCGGCAGGGGAATGTAATCGTTCATCAGTTCGACGCTGTTGGGATCAAGCGAAGGAAGCTGACCAGTGGTCCTGCTGATGCTACCATTGAGAGGGAATGTGCACCCGTCACTCGCTAGCACTGGGTCGTAATTGGGGCTGTCGCCGGTAAAGCCGGGCAGCAGGTTGCCATCTGCATCGCGAATGTTCTTTCCGCCCATGCATTGGCTGAAGTCCCCCTCTCGCTCAAGCAGGGTCGGGACATTGTAGGAGCTTACGGCGCTGTCGCGGAACTTCCGCCAAGCTTGGGACCAGAAGAAGAACGTCTTGTCTTTGGCGGTATTGTAGACGCCGGGGATGTAGAATGGTCCCCCTACCGTATAACCGTATTCGTTCCGCTTGTGGGGGTTTCTCTCCGGAACTGAACCCAAAGTCTCGCGATTCGTAAAGAAGTTGTTGGCGTTCAGTTTGTCATTGCGGAGGAATTCGTAAGCCGAGCCGTGGAAATCGCGTGTGCCGGACTTCGTGCCCACTTCGATGTAACCGCCGCTGTGCTGCCCGATGTCCGCGCCATAGTTGGCGGTTGAAATGCGAAACTCGGCAATGGAGTCCAAGCTCGGATAAGTATTCAGCGTGCTGTTTGAGCCCCGATCCGAGTTGTTGCCGCCGTCGATCTCCCAGGTGTTGTAAACCGACCGGCCGCCGTTGAAGGAGAACTCGACGTTGCCCAGCACGCCGACCGCGTCGGTGTTCAAGCCATTCGTCGGCGCGGCGCCGGGGACCAGCGCGGCCAGAGCCACAAAGTTGCGCGCCGGCAATGATAAGTTGAGGATTCGACACGGACCTTGCCGCCGACCTGCAGCACGATGTCCCTTTGAGAGACCGGCTGGAAACCTTTCGCCTCCGCCTTGACCTCATAAGTCCCTGTGTTCAGAGCGGGGAGAATGAATTCACCTGCCGAGTTGGTCTCAACAGGGTTGGCAACGCCGGTTGCCTGGTTGGTGATGGTCACATGGGCGCCTGGAACGAATGCGCCCGTGGCATCGCGCACGGAGCCGGAAATCTGCCCCGAGGACTGGGCCAGCAGGCCTGAAACGTTCAGAACCAGGACCGCTGCCGCCAGAAGAATCACATTTCTTAGCCGCATTTAGAGCGTCCTCCTTCCCGAGGTTTTGATCCCTCGGCACAAGTTCCTGTCCAACACCTGAAACCCGCTGCTTGCTTTCTGAACCAAGTTGTAACCTTTTCGGATCTGCCCCCTTAATTGCCGGTCACGCAAGGACGTGCGCCTAGGGGGCCGTTTGCTTAACATCAGGTTATGTGCCAAAGCTATAGTCTTTTTCACGCGTCAGGTAATCTATCTAATTTATTGAACTAATTGCTGTTAGCACGGCACGACCGTTGGCTCTCATGGCCTCTGCTGGTACAGAATTTCGGAATTCATAGTGGATTTCCATATTCTCACATCCCACTGACACAAAGCCCGATCTCGAGCAAGGAGCTTTGAACAACCGAGCGCCTGCCAACATTGCGCGTCTGCGGCGGCCGCTATAGAATAGCTTCGAAGTGTGGTCTGACGAGTTACGGGGAACCGGGGGATTGGAGCCGCCATCTGCGCGCGAGCATAGCCATTCGCTGGCGCACTGGGCAAGGCGCGACCGGGTTACTCGCCTGGGTGCAGGACCTGCTTTTCTGGCGACTGTGGCAGTTCTCGCCGCCTTCCTGCCGGGTTGTTCGCCAGCCGGGAAGGCCCCACCGCCCAACGTAATCCTCATCACCATTGACACCCTGCGCGCCGACCGCCTAGGTTGCTACGGGAATACCCAGGTTGAGACTCCCGCGATGGACGCCCTCGCCCGCGACGGAGTGCTGTTTGAAAAGGCGATTGCGCAAGTTCCTCTGACCACCCCGTCCCATGCCGCTATCCTGACCGGAACCTATCCAATTTGGAATGGCATGCGCGACTGGTCGGACCCGGGCCTGCGGTCCGACGTGCCCACTCTGGCCGAAATCTTCAAAAGGCAGGGGTACGCCACGGCGGCTTTTGTGAGCGCCTTCGTGCTCGACTCGATGTGGGGTCTTAACCGGGGCTTCGACCACTACGACGACTGGTTCGACACGCAGGACTACAGTCAGGTCAAACGGCAGAGTGTGGAACGCTCGGCCGACAAAACCGTGGACCGCTCGATCGCCTGGCTGCAGTCGCGCCGGCCCGGCCCCTTTTTCCTTTGGGTCCACCTCTACGATCCTCACGCTCCCTACCGTCCTCCCGAACCCTTCAAGTCGCGCTACCAGGGCCGGCCTTACGACGGCGAGGTGGCCTATACCGACCAGCAACTGGGTCGGCTGATGCAGTTTCTCCGCGGTCAGGGTCTGTACTCTTCGGCCTTGATTGCGCTCACCAGCGATCACGGTGAAGCGCTCGGCGAACATCAGGAGCAGGAGCACGGCTATTTCATCTATGAGCCGAGCATTCATGTCCCCTTGGTGCTGAAGTTTCCTGCCGGATTCGTGCCGGCTGAGCGCCGGATTCCGGAAGCCGTGAACACGATCGACCTCGCGCCGACGGTGACCCGGTTCTGCGCTTTCCCCTCCGACGAACTGCGATCCTTTCAGGGGCGAAGCCTGCTGACACTGGTCACCAAGGGCTCCGAAGCCACCCCGCGGTACGGTTACTCGGAATCCCTTTACCCGCGCAGCCTGGTGGGCGCCAGCGCGCTCTTCGGGCTACAGACGGAGCGATACCATTACATCCGCGCCCCGCACGAGGAGCTCTACGATCTCGGGCAAGACCCTCAGGAGAAGCACAACGTGCTTCGGGAAAACCCGACCGTCGCCGCAGCACTGCGTGAGGAGCTGCAAGGGATCCTGTCACGCTACAAGCCAGCCCAGGAGGCCGGCGCGGAAGGGCGCGTGGACCCCGAAACCGCTGAGAAACTGCGCTCTCTCGGCTATGTCAGCCTCTCCGCCGCCAGACCTCCGGGCGACTTCGATCCTAGCGCTCCCGATCCGAAGGAACTGATCGCCACCTACAATGAGATTACGCGCGCCATCGAGCTCGCCGACCGTGGTTCGTATGGCGAGGCGAACGCGCGGCTGTCCGCTCTTGCCGCGAAACACCCGAAGATCTACCTTCTGCCCTTTCTGGAAGGTGAGAACCTGCGCGCGATGGGGGACGCCCGGGGGGCCATCGTTCAATATCGGCGCGCCCTGGGAATCAACCCGCTCTTTGACCAAGCGGCCATGGGGCTCGGACAGGCTGCTTATGGGGCCGAGAAGAATTCGGAGGCGGCGAAAGCGTTCGGCCTCGCGCTCCAACTGAATCCGCGGAACTTTGCCGCCCGGCTGGCTCTGGCGAGGGTCGACTGGCGACTCGGCCGCCTCGACGAAGCTGCCGCCGAACAACTCAAAGTGCTCGACAGTCATCCCAACTTTGCGCAGGCCCATGCCGAGTATGGCATTACACTCGTCCGGCTCAATCGGTATGCGGAGGCCTTGCCGGCCTTCCGGAAGGGCATTGATTTCGGATACCGCGACCCCGAGGTTTACAATTTCATGGCCAATGCCTACCGGGCGGAGGGACGCGTCGATGAGGCCGCCCGCGCTTACGAACAAGCGATTTCTCTTGACCCAAAATACCCCACACCTTACGTCAACCTCGCACTCATCTACGACCAGAGGGGTCAGCGAGAAAAGTCGCGCGAGTACTACCAGAAAGCCTGCCGGATCAGCCCTGAGCTGTGCCGGCAACTGGCGGCTAAATTCCGATAAGGTAATGAGCAGGCAAACGACGAAATCACGGCTTGTTCGGTGTGTTGCCCTCTTCGTCGGGCTGGGGTACGCCGCCGGAATGTCCTTTGCCGGCCAGCAGCCGCCGGGGAAGAGCCCGGAGCGGATTTTCCAGGTCGCGCAACAGAACCTTCAAGCCGGGTCATACTCGGAAGCAGAGAAAGGATTCCGCGAGGTGCTGCGGCTCGACCCGCGTTCAGCCGCGGCTTACGCCAATCTCGGCGTCGTCTACTTGCGCACCAACCGCTTCCAGGACGCCGTGGAGTCCTTCCAGGAGGCAACGCGCCTGGCCCCGAACGTTGCGGGCCTCTACCTGAATCTCGGGCTCGCGTACTTGAACCTCGGCAAATACCCGGAGGCCATTCCTCCCTTCCGCCGCGCTCTTGACCTTGC